>DATIVB010000254.1:0-7207 GCA_035466375.1 Chondromyces sp. | reverse complement strand
AGTGACTTGAGCTGCTCCCGGGCGAGCTCGGCCTCGCGGGTGCCCGGGTGCTCGTAGACCACGTACTGGAGGTTGACGACGCCCTGCCCCTGGTCGCCGGTCTTGAGGTAGATGAGGCCCTTCTTGAGCTGGGCGGCCGCTGCCTTGTCCGAGGTCGGGTACTCGTCGAGCACCCGGGTGAAGGTGTTGAGCGCGTCCTCGGGACGCTCCTGGGCGTCGTAGCACTCGCCGATCCAGTAGAGCGCGTTGTCCGCGAGCTCGGTGTCCGGAAAGCGCCTGAGATACTCCGCGAAGCCGTCCGCCGCGAGCGCGTAGTTGCCCCGCATGTAATCCTCGTAGGCGCTGCGGTAGAGCTCGTCCGGGCCCGATCCGCCGACTGCCGGCAGCGCGGCCGCGCCGGCAACCGCCGCGCCCGCGGCCGCAGCGCCGGGGTCGCCGCCTTCGGCGGGCGGCGCCGCGGTCACCGGCGGCAGGGCCGCGACCGGCGCCGAGCCGGCGCGCGCCGCCGCGAGCTGCTGCGAGATGTCCTGAAGGCGACGGGTCGTGACCTCGAGGCTCGCGTACAGGGCCTCGATCTGCTCCTGCAGGTCGCCGACCTTCTGCGCGAGATCGGCGTTGGAACGCATGTTCTTGTTCGTCAGGTCGGACATCGACTGCTCCATCGCCCGCAGGTCCGACTTGTCGATGACCTCGGTCTGCAGACTGGCCACCGAGCGCTGCACGTCGGTGATCTCACGGTGGAGCAGGGCGAGGTCCTCGGACGAGGTGCAGGCGGCGAGAACCGCGAGCGCGGGCAGCAGGAGCAGGATCGAGAGTCTGCGCATCGTGGCCTCCTATCGCGCGACGATGACGAAGTGCGAGCGGCGGTTGAGCTTCCAGGCGCTCTCGTCGCTGCCGAGGGCGAACGGGCGCTCCTCGCCGTAGGAGATGATCTTGATCCTCGGCGCCGGGATGCCCAGGAACACCAGGTAGTCGCGCACCGCGCTCGCGCGCCGCTCGCCCAGGGCGAGGTTGTACTCGCGGGTGTTGCGCTCGTCGCAGTGGCCCTCGACCAGGATCGAGATCGTGGGGTACTGCTGCAGCCAGGCCGCGTTCCTGGTCAGCGACTCGCGGGCCGCCGGCGTCAGGTCGTAGCGGTCCGTGTCGAAGAAGACATCCTCGAGATAACCCTGAGCGTTGAGCTGGGCCAGGTCCTCGGGCAGCTCCTCGGTCACCTCCTCTGACACGATTGTCTCGGTGACCGGCTCGTACACGACCTCCTCGGGCACGGTGCCTTCGGTGACGGCCGGCGTCGGGGTCCTCGCCGGCGACGGCGCCTGCATCTTCGGGCCGCTGCTCTTGCACGCGCCGAGGCCGAGAGCCATCACCAGCACCACGAGCGCCGCCACGATCCGCGTCATGTTTCGCATTTCAAGGCCTCCTGCCTGGGTCCGTCTCTGTCGGGCGAACGGCGCCTCGAACATCATCTGTCGCCGCCCGCGGGTCTGCTCTGCGGCTCACTCTAGCAGGCCCGCCGACCGGGAACAACCGACGACTGTGACCTGGATCAACCGCCACCCGAACGATCGGGGTTGGGCTCGGCGATGCCCCCGCGCGGCCGGTCGAGGCGGCCGCTCCGATGCAGCTTGGCCAGACAGTCGTAGAGAACGATGGAGCCCGCGACGGCGAGGTTGAGCGACGGCACCAGCCCCCACTGGGGTATCTGCACGATGAGCCCGGCCTCGTCGAGGAGCTCCGCGGGCACGCCCCCGAGCTCGGCGCCGAGGAGAAAGCAGGGGCGCTCGGGGTACTCCGCCTCGAACAGCGGTACGGCTCGATCATCCAGCTCCACCGCCACCAGACGCCAGCCGCCGGCCGTGAGGTGGTCGCGGAAAGCCTGCAGGTCGGGCAGGCGCGTGACCGTGGTGTAGTGCTCGGCGGTCCGCGCCGCCTCCACGTTCCACTCGCGGCCCCCGACCAGGACGACCTCCTCGGCGGCGACGGCGTGCGCCGTGCGCACCAGCGAACCGACGTTGTGCTCCTTGGAGATGTTCCAGGCCGCGATGGAAATCGGCCGCAGCCCGCGGCGGTACTCCTCGCGCCGCCGTGCCCTTCTCGCGAGCCGTCTCTGCCATGCGAAAAGCTCTCTGAAATCGTCGGTCACTGCAATTCCCCCGCGAGTCTGCGAGTGTCACGAGGCGACACTCGCAGACTCGCGGGGGAATTGCAAAAAACGAAACCCCGCGGGAGCGGAGTTTCGTCGCGGCGGGTGTGCCCGCCCGGACCTTTTCAGTTGGTATCGCGGCTGTAAGGTCCGTTCAACACCCGCGGTCCCTGAGGACATCTCCAATATGTGGCGGCGGGCGGGACGTGTCAAGGGCCCCAATTCGAAGGGGACTCGCACGGAGAGCACGGTCGCGGGAAGCTCGGCCGCGGGTGCGGTCCGTTCTCAGATCTCGCCGTCGGTCAGGAAGTCCGGACCGAACGCGAGGGGCAGCAGCTCGCCGACGGTGGTCACCTGACGGTCCCCGCTCAGGTTGGCCAGAACCACCTGGAAATCTCCGAACTCGGCCAGGACCTGCCGGCAGGCGCCGCACGGCGAGGCCGGCGGCACCGTGTCGGTGACCACCGCGAGACCGCGCAGCCCGGTGGCGCCGACCGCGACGGCCGCCGCCACCGCGTGCCGCTCGGCGCACACGCTCAGGCCGTAGGAGGCGTTCTCCACGTTACAGCCCACGTGCGTGCGGCCGCTCGCATCGAGCACCGCCGCACCGACCGCAAAGCCCGAGTAGGGCGCGTGGGCCCGCGATCGCACCTCGGTCGCCGCCTTCACGAGGGCCTCGATCTCATCCTCGGCGAGCGTCTTCATGCCGCCCACTATACGCCGGAGGCGCCCCGCTCAGCGCTTTTTGGCCCCCGAGGAACCGCTGCCCGAGCCGCCGGACGGCCGCGCGGTCGCTCCGGACGGGCGTGAGCCGCCGCCGGACGGCCTGGCCGCGCCGGTCGACGAGCGCGGCGGGCTCGAAGTCCGCGGCTGCGAGCTGCCCACGGTCGAGCTCCGCGGAGCCGTGCTGCCGGATGGGCTTCTCCGGATGGACGACGAGGAGCCCGAAGAGGGCGCGGCGCCGGCGGACGGAGAGCGGACGCCGGAGGGGCTCGCGCCGGTGATGACCGGCGACCTGCTGAGCGTGGACGAGCCCGTCGGCGGCACGATCACCGGACGCGAGCTCGCTCCGACCCGGCCGGCGGAGCTGCGCGGCACCACCGGCTGCCGCAAGGCGCCGCCGCGGAGGCTGCTCGGCGAGGTTGCCGCAGAGCCCGCCACGCTGCCGGCCGCGCTGGGCCGATACAGGTTCGGCTGCTCCACCGTCCGCACCCGGGTCCCGGCCGAGGAGGCGAACGGCGACGCGGCGCCGGTCGACAGCCGCGGCGCGATGCTCTGCTGGGCGCCCGCTGCGGGTTCGGTGGGGCGCCGGCCGAGGAGCTCGGCGACGGTCGTGCGCTCGCCGATCCGACGGGCGACCTCGGGACTCAGGGAGCTGTCGCGGGCGAGCAGGGGGCTGAGATCGGTGGGCGAGCGCCTCTCGACGCCGCGGAACACCCGCTCGATCTCGCCCGGCTGGCTGGTCAGCGACGGAGCCCGGGTGGTCAGCGGCCCGGTCATGACGACGCCGGTCTGGTCACCGGCTGACGGCATCACGCGGTCGGCCGGCTTGGCGAGGCGGGTCAGGCTCGGGCTCGTGAAGTCCTCCTGCCGCACGACCGTCCAGCCGCGCCGGTCCACCGACGCCAGCCGCACCCTGCCGTTGAGGTCGAGGGCCGGTTGCGCGCCGGCCGAGACCCGGCTGGCGTCGCCGCCGATCCTGGCCGAAGCCGTGCGCGGCGGCACCACATCACCGCGCGGCACGGCCGAGCCGCCGCCCGGATAGGAGGGACGGTGCGGCGGGTAGTACGGCGGGTAATAGCCGCCGTAGTGATTCCAGTACCAGTTGTTGTAGTAGCCGTACGGGCACCATCCCACGTAGCCCGGCCACCACATCCAGCTCACCCAGGCGGGGCCCCAGAAGTTGCCCCAGGACCACACCCAGCCGAATCGCGCGGACAAGTGCCAGGAGCCGTAGTGATAGGGGAGCCAGCCCCACGGCTCGTAGGAGAGCCAGGCGTAGCCGGTCGGGGTCCAGTACCAGCGCCCGGCGGTGTACGGCCGCCAGGCCGTGCTGACCGTCGGCTGCCACGCCCAGCTGTTGATCGAATCCTCGTAGACCCAGCTTCCGTAGTTGTCGAGCTGGGCCGCGTGGCGCGAGTACCGCAGGTCGACGTACTTCGCGCTCTCTCCGGCCGCGACCTGGCGCCGCGCCTCGACCCACGCCGAGAAGTCGTCGCCCCAGCTGATCACGGCCTCTGACCGCTGCACCTCGCCGCCGCCGACCTCGGCCGCGGTCTCGGCCCGCACGAGGACACCGCCGGCGGTGGTCGAGGCCTCGGCGAGGCCGGCCTGCACCTCGAGCCTCAGGCCGCCCGAAGGCAGGCACTCGAGACGGTAGAGCCCGGGCTCGGTCAAATACACGGTGGCCCCGGGACTGTCGATCCGCATCGGCTTCGAAGACAGCGCGTGCTCGGAGATCTCGACCAGGACCGAGCCGTCGGCGATGAAGAGCACCGTCCGTTCGGACTCGATGTCGCGGCTGAACGCGACCGCATCCAGGCTGACGGCGGTGTACTCGTCGAGCCACAGCGTGTTGCCGTCGGCGAGCATGATCTCCATCCGTCCCTCGCGCGCCGTGTCGATCCGATCACCGGCCGCCAGGGGCATGTTGATCACCGCTTCGATGGTGTCCTCCTGGTTCGCCGGCAGCACCGTCGCGTACCGCTCGAGGTACGAGATGTAGCTCAAGGAGGTCAGTTCGTCCCCCTCAGAGGCCGGCGCCAGATTGGCGACGGCGAGAATACCTGCTGCGATCAGGACCTTCTTCATGGTCCACCTCCGCTTCGCCTTGACGAAATGCAATGCGCATGCCAGCTCTTTTCGCGGCGACATACCCTTCGGGTCTGACGCCGCGAAAAGAGGAAGAGGGAGGGAGAGAAAACCGCGCACCAAACTCGCCATACAGGGGGGTGGGAATTCCGAATTTTGAATTCCGACCGAGGTAGTACTACCCGTTCTTCAGCCTCCGCATCTCGGTGATCTGTTGCGTCTGCCTCACCTTGACCAGGGTTCCGGGCGGGTAGTAGCCGCTGCGGATCGACGCGTTGGTGTAGGTCACCGAGCCCGGACCCATCAGGACGCCGGGGTTGAGGACCGTGTTGCAGCCGGTCTTGCAGCCATCTCCCAGGATCGCCCCGAACTTGCGCAGGCCGGTGTGCACGAGCTCGCCGCCGGCGCGGAAGCTGACCTCCCTGCCGACGTTCTTGACGTTGGAGCAGATGGTGCCGGCGCCCAGGTTGACGTCGCGTCCGAGGATCGAGTCGCCGACGTAGGCCTGGTGCGGCGCCTTGGCCTCTGCGAGCAGGATCGAGCCCTTGACCTCGCTGTGTGCGCCGACCAGGCTCCCGGGGCCGAGGATCACGTTCTGGCGCACGTAGGCGCCGGTCCGGATCTGTGCCCCGGCATCGAGGATGGCGGGGCCGACGAGAACGGCTCCGGGCTCGACGGTGCAGCCGGCTGCGATGTGGACGCGGTCGCCCAGCACATAAACGCCGCTCGGCAGGTCGATCTGAATGCTCCAGTCGGTCCAGTCCTCGAGGTACTCCGTCAGCCGCCGGCCGAGGGCGGACCATGCCGGCTGTGAAGGTTCGAAGATCTCCGCGTGTGCGAAGCTCCCGAGATCGAAGAAAGCGGAGGGTGTGAAGTCGATCATGCAGGGACCTCCACGGGCTCGGCCGGGCGCCGTTTGACGACCATCAGGGTCTGGTCGTCGGCGGGCGGCGAGGCCGAGGCGAAGGCCTCGACCTCCGAGTACACCCGGTCGACAATGGCGATCGGGTCGAGGTGGCGGACGAGGCGCAGCAGGTGGATCAGCCTCGCCTCGCCGTACTCCTCGCCGGTGCCGTTCTCTCCCGCGGCCTCGGTGATGCCGTCGGAGTAGAGGGCGAGGAGGTCCCCCGGCCGGATGTTCTCGAGACCGAAGGAGTAGTGGGCCTCGGGGTTGGGGCCGAGGATCATGCCGGTCGGCTGGAGGCGGACGAGCGATCCGTCGGCGCGGATCAGCAAACCGGGAGGGTGACCCGCATTGCAGTAGATCAGGGCCCCCGAGTGATCGAACTCGGCGAGGAAGAGCGACACGAACTTGGTCGCCATACGGCTGCGGTGGATGATGGTGTTGAGGCGCTGCACCGTTCGCGTGAGCTTGAACTCCCGCGACAGGCCCATGCGCAGCCCGGTGAAGACATCGCGCACCTGGAGCGCGGCCGGCAGGCCGTGGCCGGTGGCGTCGGCAACGACCACGTCGAAGGTCCGGTCATCGAGCGTGATGAGGTCGTAGAAGTCGCCGCCCACGATCTCCGCGGCGACGGTGCGGGCGGCGATCTGGAACTCGCCCGGCTGCGGCAGGTGGCGGGGCAGGATCGAGCTCTGAATCAGCCGCGCGTCCTCCATGATCGACCGCATCCGCTCTTCGCGCAGCTTCTGGTTGACCGCGAGGCGGACGATGTTGAGAGTCGCGACGACGTTCTCGTGCTCGTCGGCGGCCGACTCGACGTCGAAGGAGAGTACGTAGCGGGCGTCGGCGACCGCGACCGCCGCGAACCACTCACGGGTCCCGAGGTCGGCCTCGATCCGCTGGTCGAGCCGCGGATCGTCGCGCCGCATCACCACCGATCCGACGTCGAGGATCTGGTCGAAGGGGGGGTAGGTGCGCCACACCCGGAGCCCGATGGGCTCCCGCGAGGCCTCGCCGAAGGTCTCCACGAGCTCGTAGCTGCCGTCGTCCTGGGCGTAGATCCGGCCGCCGCGGATGCCCAGGTCGTCGGCGAAGTTCTCGGCGATGAAGTCCGCCGCCTTCTGGATCGTCTGCAGCGCGTTCGACCCGAGGGCGATGGTCTCGAGCGCCCGTTCGATGCGCTTGAAGAGCGAGATCGAGGTCCGAGGCATGCCCGGATCATGGCACGGGCCCCGGCACCGCGCAAGGCGGTAACTCGAGGCGGAGCTTCGGCATAGAGGTTCGGTGGACGGTGTCGGCTCGGCCGGCAACCGACTCTGCACCTGTATCGCTCATCGGTGATATACTGC
>DATIVB010000253.1:0-6570 GCA_035466375.1 Chondromyces sp. | reverse complement strand
CATCGCCTTCCATCGCGGCGTTGAGCGTGTGCCACGCGAGGGTGGCGCACTTGACGCGCACCGGGTACTCGCGCACGCCCTCGAAGACCTGCAGCTTGCCGAGCTCGACGCCCTGCTCGGCGGCGACCCCGGTCAGCATGTGGTGGAAGCCCTCGAAGATCTCTTTGGCCTCGGTGACGCTCTTGCCACGCACCGCTTCGGTCATGAGCGAGGTCGAGGCGGTGCAGATGGCGCAGCCGTGGCCCTGGAAGCTGATCTCCTCGATGATGCCGTCTTCGATCCGCAGGTAGACCTTGACGATGTCGCCGCACAGCGGGTTGTGGCCGTCGGCGGTGCGGGTGGCGCAGTCCATGACGTAGCAGTTCCGCGGCCGCTTGTTGTGGTCGAGGATGACCTCCTGGTAGAGCTCGCGCATGTCCGACATCAGCCGAAGACCTCCCGGACCTTGTGCAACCCGCCCACCAGGGCGTCGATTTCCTCAGCGGTGTTGTAAAGCCCGAAGGACGCCCGCACGGTGGCCGAGACGCCGTAGCGCGCCATCACCGGTTGCGCGCAGTGGTGGCCGGCGCGGACCGCGAGGCCCTCGGAGTCGAGGATGGTGCCGATGTCGTGCGGGTGGATGCCCTCCATGACGAAGGACAGGACCGAGGCCTTGCGGCGGGCGGTGCCGATCAGCCGCACCCCGGGAAACTCGAGCACGGCCGCGGTGGCGGCCTTCAGGAGCTCGTCCTCGTGCGCCGCGACGGTCTCGAGCCCGAGCCCGTCGAGGTAGGCGAGGGCGGCGGCGAGGCCGATGGCGCCCTCGATGTTGGGCGTCCCGGCCTCGAAGCGGTGCGGCGGCTCGTTGAAGGTGGTCTTGGCGAAGGTCACCGACAGGATCATGTCGCCGCCACCCTGGTAGGGGACCATCTCGAGCAGGTGCTCCCGCTTGCCGTACAGCGCACCGATGCCGGTGGGTCCGTAGACCTTGTGCGCCGAGAAGACGTAGAAGTCGCAGTCGAGCTCGCGCACGTCGACCCGGCGGTGGGGCACCGCCTGGGCGCCGTCGACCAGCACGGGCACGCCCCGCGCGTGCGCCATCTCGACCATCTGACGCACCGGGTTGACGGTGCCGAGGGCGTTGGAGACGTGCACGATGCCGACGATCCTGGTGCGCTCCGAGAGCAGCCGCTCGTACTCCTCGAGGATGATGTCGCCGTTGTCATCGATGGGGATCACCTTGAGGTGGGCGCCCCGCTCCTCGCACAGGAGCTGCCAGGGGACGATGCCCGAGTGGTGCTCCATGGCCGAAATCAGGACCTCGTCGCCGGCTTCGAGCCGCGGGCGGACGAAGCTCGCGGCCACCAGGTTGATGCCCTCGGTGGTGGAGCGGGTGAAGACGATCTCGCGGCTGTCGGCCGCGCCGAGGTGCGCCTTGACCGCGGTCCGCGCCTGCTCGAAGGCCACGGTGGCGCGCTGCGACAGCTGGTGGACGCCGCGGTGCACGTTGGAGCAGTCGCGCTCGTAGAAGCGACACACGGCGTCGATCACCGGGCGCGGCTTCTGGGTCGTGGCGGCGTTGTCGAGGTAGACCAGCGGCCGGCCGTGCACCCGCTGGTGGAGGGCCGGAAAGTCCGCCCGGATGCGCTCGAGATCGAGGGCGGCCGCGAGCTCGACGGAGGCCGGACCGGTGGTCATGCCGTCGCACCGGAAGGCTGCATGTCGGCGAGCCGCGCTTCCACCCGCCGGCGGAGCCCGTCGCGCAGATCCTCGACCGGGATGCGGTCGAGGATCTCGCCGGCGAAAGCGATGGTGAGCAGCCGCTCGGCCTCCGTGCGGCCGATGCCGCGCGAACGCAGATAGAAAATCGCGTCCTCGTCGAGGCGGCCGACCGTGGAGCCGTGGGTGCAGCGCACGTCGTCGGCGAAGATCTCGAGCTGGGGGTTGGAGTTGGCGACCGCGTCGTCGGACAGGATCAGGTTGCGGTTGGACTGGGTGGCGTCGGTCTTCTGGGCATCCTGGGCGACCACGATGCGGCCGTTGAAGACCGCCCGCGACGATCCGGCGAGGACGCTCTTGTAGAGCTGGTGGCTCTGGCAGTGGGGGGCCACGTGGCGGACGGTGATGTGGGAACCCGCCTGCTGCCCGCCGTCGGTCAGGGAGAGCCCGTCGAGGCTGGCCTCGGCCCCCTCGCCTTCGAGCACCACCTGGATGTCGGTGCGGGCGAGGGCGCCTCCCAACGACACGGCCTGGGCGGCGTAGCGGCCCGCGCGGGCGAGGGAGACGTGGCGCGAGGCGAGGTGGTGAGTCTGCCGCGACTCGTCCTGCACCACGATGTGGCGGACCGCCGCGTGCGGTCCGACCACGATCTCGCCGACCGGACAGCTGAGCGCCGCGCCGCCGCTGCCGATGTGGTGCTCCTCCACGGTCACGCTGCTCGCTTCTCCGGCCACCACCAGCACGCGCGGTGCACACACCGTCGGCCGCTCGCTCGGACCGGTGACGAAGAGCAACTGGATCGGGCCCTCGACCTCGAGCCGCGGCGGTACGGAGATCACTGCGCCGTCGGAGAGAACGGCGGCGTTGAGGGCGGCGAAGGGGTGGTCGTCGAGCCCCGCCAGGCTGCCGAGGTGCCGGGTGACGAGCTCGGACTCGACGGCCGCGGCGAGCAGCAGGTTGGAGACCACGAGCCCGTCGGGCAGCCCTTCGGTTTCGGACAGGTCGGGCGAGAACACACCGTCGATGAAGACCAGCGCCGGAACGCCGGCCCGTTTCCAGGCCGAGACGTCGACCCGCGACGGCAGCACCGGCGGCGGCTCGAAGCGCATCTCCTCGAGTGCCGAGAGGCGCGTGAAACGCCATGCCTCCTGGCTTCGCGCGGGCAGGCCGAGGGACTCGAACCTGATGCGGCCGCGGCCGCGCAGCGCCTGCAGCAGGGCCGGCGCCGGCGCCGTGGCGGCGGTTTCGAGGACCGTGGCGAAGGCGCCGGTGGTCTGCGGGGCGGCCATCGCGGTCCCGGTCATGCGCCCGCCGCCGCCGGCGCGGTCTCGAGCCACTCGTAGCCCTGGTCCTCGAGCTGCAGCGCGAGCTCGCGGCCGCCGGAGCGGACGATCCGGCCGTCCATCAGCACGTGCACGAAGTCGGGCTCGATGTAGTTGAGCAGCCGCTGGTAGTGGGTGATGACCACGAAGGCACGCTCCGGGCCGCGCAGCGAGTTGACGCCGTCGGCGACGATCCTGAGCGCGTCGATGTCGAGCCCCGAGTCGGTTTCGTCGAGGATCGCCAGCTTCGGCTCCAGCACTGCCATGTGGAAGATCTCGTTGCGCTTCTTCTCGCCGCCGGAGAAACCGTGGTTGACCGGGCGCTTGAGCAGGGCCTCGTCGAGCTTGACGAGCTTCGCGCGCTCGCGGATGAGCTCCAGGAAGTCCATCGCGTCGATGGTCTCCTCGCCGCGGTGGGTGCGGATGGCGTTCAACGCGGTGCGCAGGAAGTAGGTGTTGGAGACGCCGGGGATCTCGACCGGGTACTGGAAGGCGAGGAAGAGGCCCTCGCGGGCGCGCTCCTCGGCGCCGAGCTCGAGCAGGTCGCGGCCCGCGTAGCGGATCTCCCCGGCCGTCACCTCGTAGTCCTCGCGTCCCGCGAGCACGCTCGCCAGCGTGCTCTTGCCGGACCCGTTCGGCCCCATGATGGCGTGCA
This sequence comes from Chondromyces sp., assembly GCA_035466375.1. Classification (GTDB taxonomy): domain Bacteria; phylum Acidobacteriota; class Thermoanaerobaculia; order Thermoanaerobaculales; family Sulfomarinibacteraceae; genus Sulfomarinibacter. The sequence goes on along the minus strand of DATIVB010000253.1, from coordinate 2,895 downwards.
CTTCTCCCGGCCTCACAGTGAGGTCGATGCCCTTCAGGATCTCCTTGCCACCGATCGACACGTGAAGGTCTTTCAGTTCAAGCATTTCAACTCCTAGAATTCGGAATTCGGAATTCGGAATTCGGAATTTCCGACGACCCTTCCCCTGAAAATCGAGGTTGGGTGGGGGAAATTGAGAATTGAGAATTGAGAATTAAGAATTGATAGTTCATCCCACACTGCCTTCGAGACTCACGCCCAACAGTTTTTGGGCTTCGACGGCGAACTCCATCGGCAGCTCGCGGAAGACCTCCTTGCAGAAGCCATTGACGATCATCGACACCGCGTCCTCGGTCTCGATGCCGCGCTGGTTGCAGTAGAAGATCTGGTCCTCGCCGATCTTCGAGGTCGTCGCCTCGTGCTCCATCTGCGCCGACGGGTTGGCGATCTCGATGTAGGGGAAGGTGTGGGCGCCGCAGCGGTCGCCGATCAGCATCGAGTCGCACTGCGAGTAGTTGCGCGCGTTGTCGGCCTTCCTGGCGACCTTGACCAGCCCGCGGTAGGTGTTTTGCCCGCGGCCGGCCGAGATGCCCTTGGAGACGATCGTCGACGAGGTGTTCCTCCCGAGGTGGATCATCTTGGTGCCGGTGTCGGCCTGCTGGCGACCGGCGGTGAGCGCCACCGAGTAGAACTCGCCCACCGTGTTGTCGCCCTTGAGGATCACGCTCGGGTACTTCCAGGTGATGGCGGAGCCCGTCTCCACCTGGGTCCACGAGATCTTGGCGCGGTCGCCCTTGCAGATGCCGCGCTTCGTGACGAAGTTGAAGATCCCGCCGGCGCCCGTCTCCTTGTCGCCGGGGTACCAGTTCTGCACCGTCGAGTACTTGATCTGCGCGTCCTCGAGCGCTACCAGCTCGACCACCGCCGCGTGGAGCTGGTTCTCGTCGCGCATCGGCGCGGTGCAGCCCTCGAGATAGCTGACGTAGGCGCCCTTGTCGGCGACGATCAGGGTGCGCTCGAACTGGCCGGTGTTGGCGGCGTTGATGCGGAAGTAGGTCGAGAGCTCCATCGGGCAGCGGACGCCCTCCGGGACGTAGACGAACGAGCCGTCCGAGAAGACCGCCGAGTTGAGGGAGGCGTAGAAGTTGTCGGTGGCCGGCACCACCGAGCCGAGGTACTTCTTCACCAGGCCGGGGTGCTCGCGCACCGCCTCCGAGAACGAGCAGAAGATGATGCCGAGCTCGGCGAGCTTGTCCTTGAAGGTGGTGGCCACGGAGACGCTGTCGAAGACCGCGTCGACCGCCACCCCGGCGAGGAGCTTCTGCTCCTCGAGCGGAATGCCGAGCTTCTTGTAGGTGGCGAGGATCTCCGGGTCGACCTCGTCGAGACTCGCGAGCTCCTTCTTCTTCGGCGCCGAGTAGTACGAGATCGCCTGGTAGTCGATCGCAGGGTAGGACACGTTGGGCCAGCGCGGCTCGGCCATCGTCAACCAGTGCCGGTAGGCCTTCAGTCGCCACTCCAGCATCCACTCCGGCTCGGATTTGCGCTCCGAGATCGCGCGGATCACGTCCTCGTCCAACCCCGGCGGCAGCGAGTCCTGCTCGACGTCGGTGACGAAGCCGTGCTCGTACTCCCGGTTCGCGAACTCTTCGATGATCTTGTTCTGAGTTGCCATCAATCCCTCTGAGCGTGCGGCGCGCTGTGCCGCCGTATGTGGTGGCCAGTCAGCCGGCCCCGCCTGAAATGACCGGCAGCCGTCCCGGCTGCTCGGCCAGACGGTGTGCCGCCGCCGGCCCCCGGACGAGGTCGGCAACGGTGAGTCCGGCGAGGAAATTTCCGATCAGTGTCCCGAGGCCGCGCCACACGGGGCGTAGGCCGCAGTCGGCGTCGTGGGTACAGCTCTCGCCCGCGTTCATGCGGGTGCAGAAGTCGCTGTCGAAGATCCGCGCGTCGAATGCCTCCACGACCCGGTCGAGCGTGATGTCCTGGGCGGCCCCGATCAGTGAGTAACCGCCGTTGCGGCCGCGTTCGGCTTCGACCAGGCCCGCTCTCCGGAGCTGAGCCACGACCTTGGAGACCGTGGTCTCGGGCAGGCCTTCGATGTCGGCCAGCTCGCGGGTCGTGAGTTGGCCGCCCTCGCGGGCGAGGCTGGCCACCAGTCGCAGGCCGAGCTCTTCGTGCTTCGAGATCCTCATCCGGACTCCCCTCAGTCAGTACGACAATGAAACCGGAAGAAAAATTCCGGATTTCTCTGACGATCGAGGAACTCGGTCGCGGGCGGCAGGCGAGGCGGCGGCCGAGGCAAAGGAAACCACGGAGACACAGAGGAGCACAGAGCCGCACAGAGGTCCATCGAACTTCGTGCACCAACAGGAGCGCAGTCCGGTCATTTCATCGCGTCGATGGGCGGGAGAACCCACTCGAGAGAATCTCTGTGTTTCCTCTGTGCTCCTCTGTGTCTCCGTGGTTCATCCGACGCGGATGCGGACGTGGGGTGTGGTGAAATGGGCGGCATGAACGTGTGGTTGGCGCGCTGGGTGTGCCTCGATGTGGAGGGCAATCTGCAACGAGCTCGTGAGGAGGTGTGGCGGGCCGCGTCGGAGGGCGCCGGGGTGGTGGTTTTCCCCGAGCTCTTCCTCACCGGCTACACCCGCACCGTCGAGCCCGCGACGGCGCGGGCCCTGTTCGCCGAGGCATCGGCGGCCGCGCCCGGGGCCCTGCTGGTGTTCGGCTCCATCAGCGAGGCGCGGCGCAACCGGGTCACGGTCTGGAGCCGCGGGCGCCAGATCGCCGCCTACGACAAGGTCCACCTTTTCCGGCCCAACGGCGAGCACGAGCTGTGGGACCCTGGCGACCGTTACGTGGCATTCGGCTGGCGCGGCCGCCGCATCGGCCTCCTCAACTGCAACGACCTCC
>DATIVB010000252.1:0-7130 GCA_035466375.1 Chondromyces sp. | reverse complement strand
ACCCTCCTCGCGCCCGTCGTCTGGCCGTTCTAAACGTTCGAACGTTGGAACGTTGGAACGTTGTGCTCATCCGGAATTGCAGCCGATGCGGAAGTCGGTGAGGCTCGAGTCCGCGTCCGAATGACAGCGAAAGTGGCCAGGATCGGTGTCCAGCGGCAGCTACCAGTGGCAGCGGCAGCGTCAGAAGGCAGCTGCAGGTTCAGAGAGCAGCGACCGGGGCAGCGGGCAGATGTCGCGTTCGCGGCATGCCACCTCCGGGTCGACCGTGACCGGACTCCGTCGCCTTTCGAGGCGTCAACGCGAACCGTCGCAACCACGAAGGCACCAAGACACCAAGGAAAACACCAAGGGTTCTCTTTGTGAACATCTTCGTGCCTTGGTGTCTTTGTGGTTCAACGGTGGGTGGGTGGAGGGAAATCCGAAATCCGAAATCCGAAATCCGAAATGGGCGGGCGGGCGGCATTCCTAATTCCGAATTCGACCGTTGCCCATGCCCCGGATTCCCGAATGAGCTGAGCGCCGGGGCTCGATCCCCGCATCACGGCTCACGGACGGCCTGAAGTGCGGCGCGGTAGGCGGCGGCGCGGGCGGGGCGTAGGGCGGCGCGCGCCATGAGCGAGATCCGCAGACCGGCGCGGATGCAACCGAGGCGGCCGGCGTGGTGGCGGGCGGCGTAGCGCAGCAGGTTGCGGGTGTAGGCTTCCAGGAACCCGGCGTCGCCGAGCGCGGCGAGGGACGAGCCGCCGCGGTGGCCGATGCGGGCCGCGGGCTGCACCACGAAGCCCTCGCCGATGTCGAGCCCGGGGTCGCCGAGACGCGCTGCAAGGCGCGCGCAGAAGTCCACGTCCTCCCACCAGGCGGGGACGACGGCCTCGTCGAAGCCGCCGAGGGCCCGCCACACGCGGCGGCGCACGAGCCAGGCGGCGGCCGCCGGCTGCGGCACCGGCCGCGGCGCGTCCGGCGGCGCCGAAAAAGCCGGCGCCCCGCCCCGTCCGCCGGCGAGACGGAACGCCGTCGGCAGGCGCCGCAGCTGCCAGCGGTGCTGGGTGCTGCCGTCGGGGCCCTCCAGCAGCGGCACCGCGCCCGCCGCGCGGGGCTGCTCGTCGAGCAGCGTGGCGAGGGCGTCGATCGCCCCCGTTCGGACGACCGTGTCGGGGTTCAGGAGCAATTGCAGCGGCGCGTCGCCCGCGTCGACGCCGCGGTTGGCGGCGTGCGCGAAACCGAGGTTGTCGGGCAGGGCGAGCACCCGGACGGACCCGAAACGCGCCGCCAGACGTTCGGCGCCGCCGTCGCCGGAGCCCGAGTCGACGAGGGTCACGCCGGCCAGGCGCGGTCCTCCGTGGTCGGCGAGGGACTGCAGGCAGGCCGCCGCCTCGTCGCCGCCGCGCCAGCGCACCACCACCGCGTGGACATCGGCACTCACCCGGACTCCCCCTTCCCGGGCAGCAGCAACGCCGCAGCCGCCGCCGCGGCGGCCGCCGCCAGGCCCCCGCGCCGGGCGGCGGGCAGCTCGGGCAGCAGCTCGACGAGCGGCCGCGCCACAACCGGCCAACGCCAGCGATCACGATGTGCGGCGATCGCCTCCCGGCAGCGCGCCTGCTCGCGGGCTCCGAGCAGCAGGTGCATCGCCGCGGCCGTCGCCTCGACCTGCTGCGGCGGCACCACGCCGCCCCAGCCGCCGGTGCGGACGAGTGCCGCCACCGCGCCGCCCTCGCTGACGAGCAGGGGGACCGCCGCCCACACGCCGTCGAGCGCGCGGGTGCGGAAGCAGAGCTCGGACTCGGGGCCGGGGTGGTGGAGTACCGCCAGCAGAGCGGCGCGGTTGAGGATGCGGTGGCGTTCGGCGTACGGGACCCAGCGCTCGAGGGCGAGCACCTGCGGCGGCTGCAGGCCGTGGCGCGCGGCGGCGGCCCGCAGCTCGGATGCCGAGAGGGGCGCCGGCGAGCCGTCGGGGCGGGCGGCGCAGGGGACCACCACGCTGATGGCTGCGGCGCCGAGCCGGGCGCGCGCGGCGAGCAGGGTCTCGAGGTCGAGCCACGGCCACACGCCGCCCCACCACAGAACGACCTGCCAGCCGGGGGGCACGCCGTCGATGGCGTCGCGCTCGGACGGCGGGTCGGCCTCGGGAATGCCGTAGGGGACCTCGATCAGCGGCACGTCGGCCCGCCGTCCGAGCCGCGCCCGCCACCAGCGCAGCTGCGACTCGCCGGCGGCGAGGACCGCGTCGGCGCGGGCCGCCGCCAGCGGCAGCCGCGCCGAGGCGGTGCGGCGGCGCCTTCTGACGAGGGGCGACGGCGCCATGGCCCCGAGCTCGGCGAGCAGCGGCGTCACGCCGTCGACCACCAGGAGGTGGTCGCCGGCAAAGGCCCGCGGCGGCAGGCTCCACGGCGCGGCGACCACCGCCTCGGCCCAGCGCCAGCGCGGCGACGTGGTGACCGGCGGGCCGTGCCCCTCGGGGTGGGCGGAGCCCGGCGCGGCGGCGAGCAGCACCTCGTGGCCGGCTTCGAGGAGCACCCGCGACAGCTCCCAGGCACGCAGGGCGGAGCCCGCCATCGCCGGGCCCACCCGGTCGTCGGTGACGACCAGGACCCTCACGGGGCGCCTCCCGGAAGAGCGGTGAGCCGCGCGCCCGGCGTGTCCCGCCTCCAGGACCCGGCGATCAGCATCGGCAGCGCGCAGCCGACGGCGGCGGCGACCGGCAGCGTCCGCGGATTGCGCCGCGCGAGGGTGCGGACGGCGCGCAGCTCGCCGCGCAGCAGCCGCGGCATGGCACGCAGCAGGGCGCCCCGGCTCAGGTTGCCGGCCAGGGCGCGCCAGCGGTTGGCGAGCACCCACCACGGGTGACGCCAGGCGAAGGAGGTGCCGGTGACCGAGCCCAGGTGGGCGGCCGGGGCCCCGCCGATCCAGCCCGCCCGCCACCCCAGGCGCCGCAGGCGCAGGCCGAGATCCAGGTCCTCGTGGTAGGAGTCGAATCGCGGGTCGAGCACCGAGCCGTCGGCGAGGGCGGCCGCGGCGAGGGCCTGCGAGCGGTACAGGCACGCGGTGCCGGAGACTGCCCAGCGCGGCGCCCGGCCGCGGTCCTCCGCCGCGTCCGCGCCGCGTTCCACCTGGATCGGCAGCCCCCAGGCGTCGAAGCCGATGCCGCGCCCGTCGACGCGGGTGCCTAAGGCGTCGGTGACGGTGCCCTGGACCGCGGCCAGACCCGGGTCGGCCTTCAGCTCCGAGACGAGGGCGCCGAGCCAACCCGGCGCCGGTGCGGCGTCGTCGTTGAGGAGAGCGACCGCGTCGCAGCGGCCCGCGGACCCACCGAGCCCGAGGTTGACGGCGGCGGCAAAGCCGAGCCGCCGCCGCCGCCGGACGATCTCCAGCCCCGGCGGGCTCTCGGCAACGACGGCCCCGCCGGACAGCACGAGGACGCAGGCCTCTGGTGCAGGCTCGAGCCTCGAGACGGCCTCGAGACAGCGTTCGAGCCGGCTCGCCCCGAGTGAGGGAATGATCAGGCCCGTCCGCATGGCCGCCAGTATAGCCAGCGGGCCCGGGACGGCCAGCGCCGGGCAGCCGGCGAAGGCCTGCTCGGGCTGCGGGACTCCGGCGTTGGCGGTCCCCGGGACAGGGCTACAATGGCGCCATGGTGATGCGATTGGCGGTCGACGGGCGCAAGCTCACCGATTTCGGGATCGGCACGTACCTGCGCGCCCTCCTCCGCGGCCTCGACGCGAGGACCGACCTCGAGCTCACGGTCGTCGCGCGGGCGGGCCACGAGGAACGGGTGGCCGAGCTCGCGCCGAGCGCCCGTGTCATCACGATTTCGGCGCGCGGTTACAGCCTCGCCGAGCACGTCCAGCTCCCGGCCGCGCTGTGGCGCGAGCGCTTCGACCTGGTCCACTTCCCGCACTACGTCGTGCCGCGGATGCTGCCGCAGCCGGCGGTGGTCACCGTGCACGACCTGATCCAGCTCTTCTACCCCCCGCGCAACCGGGCGCAGCTGTCGAGGTTCTACCTGCGGGTGGTGCTGGGCTCCGCCCTGCGGCGCGCGCGCCGAGTGATCACGGTGTCGCGCTCGTCGCGCCGTGACCTGATCAATCTCTTCGCCGCCGACCCGCAGCGCCTGGTGGTGGTCCCCAACGGGGTCGACCCCGCGCTCGCCGAGCGCCCACCCAAGGAGACTCTGGACGAGCTCAAGGCGCGCTACCAGCTGCGCTCGCCGCTGGTGCTGGTGGTGGCCAATGACAAGCCGCACAAGAACCTCGACCTGGTGCTGCGGGCCTACCACCTCGCAGTGCGCCAGCACCGCATTCCCGGCCAGCTGGTGTTTGTCGGCGGCGCGGGCCATGAAAGCCGGTTGAACGTGCGGGCCGAACGGCTCGGGCTCGGCAATCGGGTGCGGCTGCTGGGACGGGTCCCGCGGGCGGACCTCAATGCGTTGTACCATGTGGCGGCGGTCCAGCTCCAGGTGTCGCTGTACGAGGGCTTCGGGCTGCCGATTCTCGAGGCGATGTGCGCGGGGGTGCCGGTCGTCACCTCGAACCTGGGCGCGATGCGGGAGCTCGGCGAGGGCGCGGCCCGGCTGGTCAATCCGCTCGAGGTGGACGAGGTGGCGACCGCCCTCGAAAAGGTGCTGGTGGACGACCCGCTGCGCCGACGGATGGTGGAGGCGGGGCGCCGGCGCGCCGAGAACCTGAGCTGGAGCAGGACGGTGGAGGAGACGGTGGCGGTGTACCGCCTGGCTCTCGGGGAGGTCTGAGTGCGGGTCGCATTGGTCCACGACTGGTTGACCGGGATGCGGGGAGGCGAGTGGGTCCTGTACGACATCGCGCGGCTCTTTCCGGAGGCGCCGATCCACACCCTGGTCCACCGCGCCGGCAGCGTCGCGCCGCTCCTCGAGGAGCACCCCATCCAGACCTCCTGGCTGCAGCTGCCGTCGCTGAACGGGCGGAGGTGGCGGTACCTGTTGCCGTTGATGCCGGCGGCCGTGGAATCGTTGGCCTTCTCCGAGGCCGACCTGGTGATCTCGACCTCCCACTGCGTGGCCAAGGGCGTCATCCCGCCGCCCGGCGCCTTCCACCTCAGCTACGTCCACACGCCGATGCGGTACGTGTGGGACCAGCGCAACCGCTACCTGGACCCGGTGCCGCGGCTGCTGCGGCCGTTGCTCGAGACCCGCTTCGCCCGTCTCCGGCAGTGGGACATGGTCTCGTCGGCCCGGGTCGACCGGCTGGTCGCGAACTCGCGCCTGGTCGCCTGGCGCATCAAGCACTATTGGAACCGGACCGCGGAGGTCATCCCGCCGCCGGTGGCCACCGAGTACTTCACCCCCGGGGGAGAGCGGAGCGACAACCTTTTGACGGTTGCCGCCCTGGTTCCGTACAAGAGGGTGGAGGCTGCGATTGCGGTGGCGAGGAAGCTCGGCCGGACCCTCGAGATTGTCGGCACCGGTCCACGGATGCCCGCCCTGCGCCGCCTCGGGGGGCCCGACGTGCGCTTCCTCGGGTGGCTCGACCGCGCCGAGCTGCGGGAGGCCTACCGGCGGGCCGCGGCGCTGCTGGTGCCCAACGTCGAGGACTTCGGGATGGTCTCGGTGGAAGCCCTGAGCTGCGGCACGCCGGTGGTCGGCCTGGCGCAGTCCGGCACCGCCGACATCGTGCGGGCGGGGATCGAGGGCGAGCTCGCGGAGGACTCCTCCGTCGACTCGCTGGTGGCCGCGACCGCCAGCGTCCTCGAGCGCCGCTGGGACCGCCAGCAGCTGCGGCAGCGGGCGGACCTGTTCTCCCGCGATCGCTTCCGGACGCGCTTCCGCTTCCTGCTCGACCGCCTCGGCTTCGGTGAGGTGCTGCAGTGATCGAACGCCGGCACCAGATCCAGGTGGTGCTGCAGCTCGTGGGCGACATGCTGGCGAGCGGGCTCGCGGTCGTGGTCGCCTACTGGCTCCGCTTCGTCATCGAGATCCACCCCGTGACCAAGGGGCTGCCGCCCCTGAACATGTATTTGATTCTGATTCCGGTCGTCGCGATCCTCTACCCGACGGTCTTCTACTTCCAGGGCCTCTACCACCGCCGGCGGATCCGCTCGCGCTTCGACGAGGGCCTGCGGGTCGTTGTGGCGGTGCTGCTGGCGACCGTGCTGTTGGCCGCCGGTTTGACCTTCTACCGACCGCCCGACTTCACGTACTCGCGGCTCTTCCTGGTCACATTCGCCGCCGTCAACGTCGGCCTCGTGGGCCTGACACGCTGGGCGGTGTCGGCCGGGCTGGCGCGGATCCGCCGCCTCGGCGGCAACCTGCAGCGGGTGCTGGTGGTCGGCGCCGGGGAGCTCGGGCGCGAGGTCGTGGAGCGGCTCGAGGCCCACAGCGAGTACGGTTTCGCGATCGTCGGTTTTCTCGACGACGACCCCGGGAGGCAGCAGCGCGACATCCAGGGGGTCCCGGTCCTGGGCACGACCAAGGACCTCGAGCGGGTGGTGACCGAGCAGGGCGTCGACCAGGTCCTGATCGCGCTGCCGCTGGCGGCGCACTACCGCACCGTGCAGCTCGTTCGCCAGGCCGGCGAGCTGCTGGTCGACATCAAGGTGGTGCCCGACGTCCTGCAGTACTACGTCATGCGCGCCGGCATCGAGGACCTCGATGGCCTGCCCCTGATCAACCTCACCCAGATCCCGCTCGAGGGCTTCAATCAGATCGTCAAGCGGGCCTTCGACATCGCGGGCTCGGCGCTGCTGCTGCTGGCGACGGGCTGGCTGTTTCCGATCATCGCCGGGCTCATCAAGCGCGAGGACGGCGGACCGGTCTTTTTCGCGCAGGTGCGCATGGGCCTCGACGGGCGCTCCTTCAGGCTCTTCAAGTTCCGCTCCATGCGGGTCGATGCGGAGGACGACGGCGACGCGCACTGGACCCGCAACCACGACGCGCGGGTGACGAGGGTCGGTGCGTTCCTGCGGCGGACCAACCTCGACGAGCTGCCCCAGCTCTACAACGTCCTCCGGGGCGACATGTCCCTGGTGGGGCCGCGCCCCGAGCAGCCGAAGTTCGTCGAGCGGTTCTGCAGCCGCTACCCGGCCTACAACGTCCGCCACCGGGTGCGCGCCGGCCTCACCGGCTGGGCGCAGGTCAACGGCCTCCGCGGCGACACCTCGAT
>DATIVB010000251.1:0-2326 GCA_035466375.1 Chondromyces sp. | reverse complement strand
CAAGGTCGCCGTGGCGGCCACCTTCCTGCTGGTGGTGGCCGGCGGCCTGGTGACCAGCCACGAGGCCGGGCTGGCCGTGGTCGACTGGCCGAACACCTTCGGCACCAACATGTTTCTCTACCCGCTCGCGCGCATGACCGGCGGCATCTACTACGAGCACGCGCACCGGCTGTTCGGCGCCCTGGTGGGGCTGACGACGATCGCGCTCGCCGTCCGCCTGTGGCGCCGGGATCCCCGTCCCTGGCTGCGATGGCTGGCGGCGGCGGCGGTCGTGCTGGTCATCGTGCAGGGCGTGCTCGGCGGGCTGCGCGTCACCGGAGGCTTCACGCTCTCCGTCTCCGAGGCTGATATGGCGCCGAACATTGCCCTGGCCGTCGTTCACGGGGTGCTCGGCCAGGTTTTCCTGTGCGTCGTTGTCGCCATCGCGGCGGCCACCAGCCTGTGGTGGTCCGCGGCGCCGCCGGCGGAGCCGCGCGCGACGCTGCCCGGCGACCGCAGCCTGCAGCAGTGGCTGGTTGCAACGCTGCTGGTGCAGCTGGTGCTGGGCGCGGTGCAGCGCCACCTGGCGTGGGGGCTCATCATCCACATCTCGTTGGCCGCGGTGGTGACGATGCTGGCGGTGATCGCCGGCGCCCGCGCCTGGGGGATGTACCACGGGACCTGGCCGGTGCAGCAGCTGGGGCAGGCGGTGATCGGTGTCGTCAGTGTGCAGGTCGCCCTCGGCATCGCCGCGTTGGCGGTTACCCAGGGTCGGGCGATCGTCGGCAGCCCGACCGCGCTCGAGGTCACCATCGCCACCGCCCACCAGGCGACCGGTGCGGCGCTCCTCGCACTTTCAGTGGCGCTCGCGCTGTGGACGCGACGGCTGTTCGCAGCAAATCGTTAAAACGTTAGAACGTTAGAACGTTAGAACGTTGCCGCCCACCCTGCCGGTTTCAGAGGGTGTGGTGGGGAACGTTCGAACGTGTAACGTTTAAACGTTCAAACGACGGGCCGGCTCAGCGCTCTGGGGTGGCCGGAAATGCGTCGGTGGCGTAAAAACGCTCGAGCATTTCGTCCTTCTCCCGCCAGCGGTCCTGCAACCACTGCCTGAGTTCCTCCGCCGAGTGGGGCAGCTCGGCGACCGGGAAACGCCGCACGTGGACGTGAATCCGCCGCACCAGACCCTTGATGTACTGCCACAGGGTCGGCACGCCCTGCTCGTAGCCGATGGTCAGGTCGTAGACCGCGGTGATGTGCGAACGCAGCCCCTGGACGGTGGCGGCAAAGCCCTTGGTCCTCGCCACCAGCACGTGCCGCGGTACGTGGAGTTCGTGTGCACGGGCGTACTCCTGGGCGGCGGCCAACTTGGTGGAGGTCAGGCGCGTGCCCTCGACGAAGGAGACCAGGTGCACCGGGACCTTGTCGTCGACCAACCGCGCGAAGGTGCGCTCGATGTGCTCGCGGTCGGAGGCCCAGTCGCGGTCGATGAACAGGCAGTCGAGAAACTGCATGCCCCAGCCCATCCCCGGCACCCACTTGAGCTGCTTCTTGACGAAGTACTTCATGTCGCCGAGCCGGTCCTTGGTCATGCAGAACTTCATGATCGCCGTGATGTCGGGCATTTCCTGGTGGTTGGCCACCAGCAGGGCGTTCTCACGCGCGGGCACGTCGTCGCCGGTGAACACGACCTCGCTGCCGTTGATCCGTTCGGCGGCGATCACGCACCAGCCCCACCAGGTGTCGGCGCACCAGCGATTGACGGCGCGGAAGGCCCGGCGCGAAAAGGGCCGCAGGAGAAGGCTCAAGAGCATGATGGCGTTGAAGAACAGCAGGGTCACGAAGCCGACCGCGAGCAGCGCCAGGGCGCGCAGGTTGGCCAGCGGGCCCGATGAGTCCTTCAGCGGTGGGAGAGGCATGCCAGACCCCCGGTCAGAAGCTCCCGGCAGCGGTCGACGTCGGACTCGACCGTGCCGAGGTTGCCGATCGCGACCCGCAGCGAGATGCCGTCGTCGAGCCGGGTGTGGGAGAGGAAGATCTCGCCGGAAGCGTTGACGTGCTCCATCAGCTCCATGTTGAAACGGTCGAGCGCCTCGCCCTCGACACCCTCGGGCCGGGCGCGGAAGCAGACGACCGAGAACGGCGCGGGCGCGAGTCGCTCGAAGCCCGGCTCGGCGTCCACCCAGTTCGCGAACGACCGCGCCAGCTCGATGTGCCGCCGGATGCGTTCGCGGATGCCGTCGAGCCCGAAGCAACGCAGCACCCACCACAGCTTGAGGGCGCGGAAGCGGCGGCCGAGCTGGACGCCGTAGTCCATGAGGTCCACCACCCGTCCGCCCACCGGCGT
>DATIVB010000250.1:0-1973 GCA_035466375.1 Chondromyces sp. | reverse complement strand
GTCCTTGACGATCTCGGGCGGGTGGTAGCCCTTGAGGTTGAAGCCCTCCGAGAGGACGAGGACGTCCTTCGGGCAGTACTCCACGCAGAAGCCGCAGCCCTTGCATCGGTCGGCGAGCACGATCACCCGCCCGTGGGGCACCGTCACCGTGTCGGCATCGAGTGGCGTTCGCCAGTTACGCATCAGATCCTCCCGGAGCAAAAAGTTCTTGAATTAGGAATGAGGAATTAGGAATGAGGAATGCCACCCCTGCCGCCCTTTCAATCGTCCGGGAGGAAGAGCGGAAATTCCAAATTCCGAACTCGGAATGCCGCCCCTGCCGCCCCCTCAAGCGTCCGAGGGGGTGGGTGGGAATTCCGAATTCCGAATTCCGAATTCCTAATTCAACCATCACGCTTCCATCTCCACACCCGCCGCGTCGTCCCCTCCCCGCCGCGGCTTGAGCGCGCACTCCCCGTGCAGCTGCTCGAAGGTGCAGCCCGAGCGGTAGTAGCCGGCGCAGCGCAGGCAGGTGTCGCGCGGGTTCTCGACCCGCGACAGGATGCCGACGCAGACCTCCTCGAGGAGGTCGCAGAGCTGCTCCGTCTTGTCGTGCCCGAGGGCCGCGATGACCGGCATCAGCTGCGCCGCCTTGAGCCGCTCGTAGTCGGCCACCAGCTGCCGGCCGGCGTCCGAGGCCGACAGCAGGATCGCCCGCCGGTCGGCGCTCGAGGCGCCGCGCGTCACCAGTCCGAGCCGCTCGAGCTTGTCGAGGTTCTTCGAGGTGGCGGCCGGCGACACGCCGATCGCGCGCGCGAGCTCGCCCACCTGCAGCTCCGAGTTGGCGGCGATCAGCTTGAGGAAACAGAACTGCGAGCGCGTCAGGTGGTGCGGGCAGACCTGGCGCAGGAAGTCCTCCTCGAGAAACTCGCGCAGCAGCGAGCGCAGGACATGACCGTAGCGCAGGAAGCGGTAGAACTGGTCGCCCGGAGCGACCGCGCCGGCAAGCTGATCCGTGGTCCCCATGCGTCCGCCGCCGATCGAATGGTTAACTCGGCTGAAAATTGACGCCGTTAACAATTTATGTCGTCAAATAAAGACGTCAAGGGCCTCGGTTGAAGTTCACCTGAGACTCAGGATCTCAATCACACACCGGCGGACCTGCAAGGTTCGACGCAGCCGGGTCTTCGCCCTCTTGCGGTGCGGTCGTCTCGCCCGCCCATTTCGGATTTCGGATTTACTCGCGGCCTATGGCCGCGGCGTCTACCCGCCATGAGCGGGTGGCCGATGGCCAGCCTCCACCCACCCTTCCTTCCCGGCCGTCGGCCACATTCCGCTCCTGACGGGCAGTGCCGGATTTCGGATTTCGGATTTTCCGCCCACCCACCCGATTCACCACCAAGACACCAAGATAACCAAGGAAATCGTTGAGGAGGGATCGAGGCTCGCACAGCTCCCACGTCAACGAGGGACTTTCGAGTGCGAGAGCGGCTTGGAAACTACTCTTGGTGACGTCTTGGTGTGCTTGGTGTCTTTGTGGTTCGACCGGGACCCGTTCAGGTCCCAGAAGCCGCCAGTGTCGGGCGGGCCGTACCGGGAATCGATCGACGCGGCTTGGCCATAATGCGGTCGCTGGCCTCTGACCGTGCCGCTGCCATCTGCCATCTGCCGCTGTCACTGCTCCTGACGAGTCGAAACTCCTGCCATCGATGTCATGCAATGCCGGAGGAGCCGAACGTGCCAGGCCAAAGAAAACGGCCCGCCGTCGCCGGCGGGCCGTTGCTCGAATGAGGAATGCGCTTCAGTTGATGAGGCCGCGGATCAGCTCGACCGCCTGCTCGTGACTGAGATCTTCACCAAGGGGCAGGCTCTTGATGGTGGAGGCGCCCTCGGGGTCGAGCTCGAGATAGTGCAGCCGGTCGCCCGCGTCGCCGTCCCAGTGCAGGAAGATGTCGAGGCCCCGTCCGACCTGGATCTTGGTCCTGCCCAGCGGC
>DATIVB010000249.1:0-3090 GCA_035466375.1 Chondromyces sp. | reverse complement strand
TTGTCAATACGGACGACTGAATTTCATCCGATTCTCAAGTTCCGCCACTTTTGTGAATGCGATTCAATTGCATTTTACGGAGGCGTCGGCGATCGAGCTTCCCCTTCGAGCCGTGCGCTCATGTTCGTGATCCGGTCCTTCATGACCGAAAACCGCACACGAAATGCCGAATATTGAAACGGCGCACCGCGGCAGCGGCGGAGGCTTCGCATGTCGTGGATGCCGCCCGTGAACCCGACGCCGGGAGCCCACCGTCGAGATTGAGTTGCCGAATGTTTTCCCGGGCGGCCCGTCTGGGATCCGGCCAGCCGTCGTTTTCAGCGCGTGCGGAATCCGAACGACGACGTCTCGAGGTCCGCCCGGCCGAGCCGCCGGCGCTCCACAGTGCGCAGAATCTCCTGCGCCACGACCGGCACCGCCGCGGCCACCCGCGCGCCCAAACCGGACCACGGTCCGACCCGTTCGGGTTCCGCCCCCCACAGCCGGAATCGAACCCCAGCGAGGACCGGCGACCCGTGCAGCAGCCAGCGCAGGGCGTCGACGAGGTCGAGGTGGTGCGCCGAGCCCGTACAGGGCGCGAGCTCCAGCAGCTCGTGATGGGCGATACGGTGGATCGTTCCCGGCGGGTGGTCCCCGGTTGCAACCGCGTCGACCAACCAGACCTCCGCTTCGCCCCGCCACAGGCGGCTGAGCTGGAGCACGTCGGGCGCCTCCACGGCCGCCGCGCCCCGCGGGAGACCGGCTTCGCGCACGGCCGCCGCGACCGCCGGCCCGAAGCCGTCGTCCGCCATCAGGGCGTTGCCGAGGCCCAGGACGAGGACCGAGACGCCGCCCGAATTGCCGTTCACCGCTCGATCCGCACCACGTGCACCGAGCACGAGATGCACGGATCGTAGGCGCGCGCGACCATGCTCAGATCGAGGCGCAGCTCCTCGTCGCCGCCGGCGGGCCGGGCGGTGAGCAGGTTCTCCGCCGCTCGCCGCAGGTCGCGCTCGACGTTGGCAAGGTTCTGCGCGGTCGGGGTGATGATGTTGGCGGCGACCACCCGGCCCTCCGCATCGAGCTCGTACTCGTGGAACAAGGTGCCGCGAGGGACCTCCACCGCGGCGATGCCGAGTCCCGCCCGCACCTCGTATGGCGCCGGTTTTCCGTCCTCGTCGGACATCTCGTGGAGCTCGTCGCAGATCTCGACGCCACGCTCGAGGCTGTGCACGATCTCCACCAGCTGCGCCCAGTTGTTGAGCAGGATGTTGGACTGTGGGCCGGATGGGAACAAGGCCTGGAAGGCCTCGCGGGCGTTGCCGACCAGACGGTCGCCCCAGAGGCTCAACCTCGCCTGCGCTCCGGTCATGTAGGTCTCGCCGGAGGCGAGCGCCGAGTGCTTGGCGTGCGAGTGCTCGACGGTGAACTCCCGTACGACATCGCGGTACGCGGAGACCGGGAACTCCTCGCCGCGCGAGGTGCAGATCGTGCTGCCGCGAAATCGGTAGGCCGGGAAATCCGGCTTCAGAGCCATGTACACGGTGGGCTCTGCGGCCCAGGTCGGGACCTCGATCGTCGAGGCCAGCTCGACGAACCGCATCGCTGTGGGCATCTCCGCCAGCAACTCGTCCCGCAGCCTGGCCAGCTCCTCCCGGCTCGGGAGCCTGCCGAAGCCGCCGACGAGGGCATTGACTGGGTGCACCGGGCGTCCGCCGACCAGCTCCTGGATGCGGTTGCCGAGCTGCTTCAGCCGCAGGGCCGCCGTCACCTCGTCGGGGTACTTCTTCGCCATCGCCATGACCGATTCGAAGCCCAGGTAGTCGGGAAGCGCCAGCGCTAAGACGTGCAGGGCGTGCGACTCGACAGCAGCCCCGAGGAGGAGCAGGCCGCGCAGCCGCCGTACGAGGAGCGACTCCTCGATGCCGAGGGCGTTCTCGATCGCCATCAGGGCCGTCACGGTGTGGTTGGCCGAGCAGATGGCGCACACCCGGGTGATGATCCCCTGAACCTCGAGGAAGTTCTTGCCGACCAGCAGCGCCTCGTAGTAGCGGCTGCCCTCGTGGATGTCCATGTTGACCTCGAGGACCTCGTCGCCCACGATCTTGACGAAGATGCCCCCGTGGCCCTCGACCCGGCCGAGGTGTGGAATCGTGATCGTGCGGTTGCCGTTCATCGCTCTCGTGCCCCCTCGAGACCCATGCGCATCCAGGCCGGCGCCGAGAAGTTCTGCATGCGGTCAGAGATCTCGACCCACGAGATCCCGCGGTCGGCGAACATCGTGATGTTGGCGTCGTAGTGCGGCTCCTCCACCGGGCCGCGGCAGCCCGCGCAGGCGACCCCGTGGTTCGGGCAGCGCGCTCCGCAGCCCGCGCGGGTCATCGCACCGCAGCAGATCTCGTGGAAGTGGAGCACCCGGCAGACGTTCTCCCGCGCCTTGCACTCCCAGCACACCGGCACCGCCGGCAGCTCCGGCACCGTGCCCCGCAGCAGCGAGTTGACCGCCGCCAGGAACTCGTGACGCTCGATGGGACAGCCCGGCAGCAGCAGGTCGAAGTGCACGAAGTGGGTCGGCGGCAGCGCCTCGATGGAGTCGACGAAGGAGCGGTCGACGTCGTAGACCTCGCGCTCGAGCACCTCGCGGGGAATGTCGTTGCGCATCGCCGGCAGACCGCCCCAGACCGCGCAGGTGCCGATGGCGACCAGAAGGGACGCACGGGCACGGATCGTGCGGAGCGCCTCGAGATCGCGCTCGGTGGCCACCACCCCTTCCACGAAGGCGATGTCGAGACGACACGTGTGGTCGTTCTCCGATTTCGCCATCACCCAGTCGACGATGTTGACGGATTCCACCACCTGCAGCAGATGGTCCTCGCAGTTGAGGATCTGCAGCTGGTCGCCGGCGCAGCCGGTGAGCCCGAAGATGCCGACCCGCGGTTTGCCGCCGTCCCGAGACATGGGTACCCTCATTGGTAGATCAGCTCCGGAAGGTTGATGGCGTCCCAGTACGAGAAGACCGGCCCGTGGAGACAGGTGAAGGTGTAGCCGACCGCGCAGTGGCCGCACTTGCCGATGCCGCACTCCATGCGCCGCTCGAGGCTGAGGTAGATG
>DATIVB010000248.1:0-4341 GCA_035466375.1 Chondromyces sp. | reverse complement strand
TTCTTGTACAGGCCGCGCTCCTCCGGCAGGTAGCCGATGATCCGCCGCCGGTCGTCGTCCACCGGCAGCCCGTCGAGCAGGACGGAGCCCGAGTCGGCCGAGATGATGCGCATGATCATTCGGATGGTGGTGGTCTTGCCGGCGCCGTTGGGCCCCAGGAGCCCGAAGACCGAGCCCCGCGGGACCGCGAAGCTGAGGTCGTCGACCGCCACGTGCTCGCCGTAGCGCTTGCTCAGGTGCTGCAGCTCGAGTATCGAGTCCACGAAGCCTCCGATCATCGATGTCGGATTATTGTACGCGCGAACCGCCAACATCTTCCGAGTCCTTTTTCGTTCACCGCGTCGTCCGACGACGCGGTGAACGAAAAAGGAAAAGGGCATTGAAAACAGGAGCGCCCTGTGCCACAATGCGCGTCCTTGAGCTGCGCCGATAGCTCAATTGGATAGAGCATCTGGCTACGGACCAGAAGGTTGGGGGTTCGAGTCCCTCTCGGCGCGCCAACTTTCCCTTGCGGTCAAGCATGGGAGGGGGCCTCGCCACTTCTCCGCCCGCCCCTGCCCCTCCGTGGTCGAGTCCCTCTCGGCGCGCCACTCTCTTCATTGCCACACCAACTTGAGCCGTGCTGCCCGGTGAGCGCGTTGCGTCGCCTACGGCGCCGCGTCTCGGCGGAGCCTGCCGATGACCGGACGCCGCCTCCGCCCATCCGCCCCGCGGCGCCGGTCATGGGCGGCAGCCTCTCGCCGAGTGCGAGTCCCTCTCGGCGTGCCACTTGCTTCGAATTGGGCTCATGCGGAGTTCCGTAAGATCGGGGTTCGGACGGTGCGCTCATCAGGGACAGGGACGGAGGCAGACGCAGTGCCAGGGTCAGTGGCCGCAGCAGCACGCAGCGGCCGGGGCGGTGGACGGTCCTCGCGGCCGGTTCTCCAACGCTCGCAACTGACGCGGTTGACTGACGCGGTCAGCTGACGCTGCCACTGCCACTGCCAACTGACGCTGTCACCTGACACTGCCGCTGCCACCGGCCGCCGTCTCTGTCCACGACCCGGCCTGTCACCGAGGTGCGGCCTCGAGTTCGCGCTGGGCCTTGGCGGAGTCGGTCCGGTCCTCACGGTCGAGGTCGTCGCGGGCGCGCCGGGCGGCATGGGCGGCGTGGCGGTGATCCGCGACCCCGCGGGGGCGGTGTCGGCGCTGTTCGAGTCCGCCCACTGCAGGTGAGTGGGGGCACGAAAAAAGGCCCGGGCGGGTGCCCGGGCCTTGAGCTCGATGAGCAGAGAGCCTGAGCTCTAGAAGCTCCAGCGCACGCCGAGGCGCATCCGCCAGCGCGAGCGCAGGTTGTCGACCGAGAAGATCGAGTTCGCCTCGGGGTCGAGGACGACGTTGCGCAGAGTGTAGATCGGCTTGCCGTCGTCGGAGGCCCCCACGTAGGTGACCGGTTGCACCGTGCCGAAGGGCACGTAGCGCACCCAGCCCGAGTCCTCGTCGATCATGTTCCAGAAGTTGTAGATGTCGAACAGGACCTGGAGCGAGCTCGAGCCCGGCACCGGGATGTTCTGGCGGATCGAGAGGTCGGTCTGGGTCACGTAGGGCTGGCTCAGCGAGTTGCGCGGTGCGATCTGGCCGCGGAACTTGTCGAGCCCGTAGAGCTCGATGTAGTTGTTGAGCTGGTCCCAGGTGCCGTTGGTGATGACCACATCGTCCGCACCGGAGGGCACGTAGAAGGGGTCGTTCGAGAAGTACTGGTCGCCGTTGATGGTCGGGAAATTGCCGAAGAAGATGTTCATGTAGGGGCGGCCGGCCTGGCGGTTCCAGAACACCGACAGCACGGTCGACCAGCGGCTGGCACGGTTGAACTCGTAGTTGAGGTTGACGGTGGCGCGGTGCCGCACCTCGAAGTCAGACGGTGACAGCTCCGGGTTGTTGGGGTCTGCCGCCTCGTTGAACTGGAAGTTCGAAACCGCGCGCGACGAGGTGGCGTCGTTGATGACGTTGGACTCGCCCCAGGCGTAGGCCACCGAGCCCCACAGCGGCGAGGAGGCCCCGTAGGGTTTTTCGAGCTTGAAGATGAGGTTGGTGGCGTCGCCCTCGTTGGTGTTGGTGAGGAAGTAGTTGCCCGAGAATGTGGAGCTCAGGCGCTCGTAGACCGGGCGTCCGTCGAACGGAATCGTCTCGCCGGTCTGGACCAGGTTGAGGTCCTTCCAGGTGACCTCGTTGACGCTCGAGGAGTACATCACCTCGGCCGAGGCCACCATGTCCCACCACGGCAGCTTGTGGTCGTAGGCGAGGTTCGCGCGCCAGGTCTGCGGGAACTCGAAGTCGGGGTCGACGGTGTTGACATCCTGGCGCGAGGCGCCGGCAACGTCGGTCGGCTGGTCGAAGGGGTCGGGGTTGAACTCGATGCTACCGAAGGCGCGGATGGTGGTCTGGCGGGTACCGGTGCGGCCGTAGTTGTTGGAGATCCAGACGAAGGGGGTGCGGCCGGTGAAGAGGCCGACGCCGCCGCGCAGCTGCTTGGTGCTGTTGCCCGAGATGTCCCAGTTGAAGCCCACGCGCGGCGACCACAGCATGTTGCCGTCGGGGACCTGGTCGGTGCGGGTGCCGAAGGTGTCCTCCACCAGCGGGTTGTAGTCCGGGGTGTCGGGGAAGTACGGGATGTCGAGCCGGAGGCCGCCGACCAGGGTCAGGTTGGGCTTGACCCGCCAGGTGTCACCGGCATACAGCGAGAACTGCCAGTGGTCGAAGGTGTCGGCGGGGTTCGCCGGGTCGTTGGGGAAGGTGTAGTCGAACTGGTTGGCGAAGCCGGAGTAGAAGTCGTCGAGGGTGTTGAAGGTGTAGTCGCCGTAGCTCTGCTGGATGAACAGGTTGTAGAACGAGTACCACTCGTTGTGGGTGCCGATGACGATCTCGTGGTCGCCGGCGAAGAAGGTGAAGTCGTTGGTGAACTCGAAGATGTCCTGGTCGAGGGCGTTGGCGGTGGAGAAGGGCTCGAAGCCGGCCTCCCAGTCGTTGCCGTTGCCGTCAGGGTCGCGGATGGAGATGGACGGGAAGGGGTCGGTGGGGCTGCTGCGTTTGTCGCGGATGGTCTGATAGGTGAGGCGCATCTCGTTGAAGTAGCCGTCGCCCCACACCGCGTTCCACTGCGCGACCGTGGAGTTGGTCTCGTTGAGGAAATCGTAGCCGTTGTTGGGGAACTGGAAGGAGCTGTTGGACGGCCGGATGATGAAGTTGGAGGCGTCGATGTAGTTGTGGCGCAGTACCAGGTTGTTCGAGGGGTTGAGGTTGAAGTCGAAGCGCACGAAAAACTTGTCGTTGGGGGTCTCGCTCGTCACCTGACCGAGGCCGCCCGGGTCGTAGCCGTAGTTGTCGATCAGGTGCTGGCGGAACTGGGCGGCCTCCTCGGTGAACTGGCAGCCCTGGTAGCACGTGCCGCCGGTGCCGTCCAGCGAGTAGCCGGTGGGCCGGCTGAGGTCGCGGGTCTCGTAGCTGACGAAGAAGAAGGCCTTGTCCCGAATCAGCTTGCCGCCGAGAGTGAAGCCGTACTCCTGGTCTTCGAAGGTGCCGAGGCTGCCGAGCTCGTCGATGTCGTTGACGAAGTTGTCGTCGGCGTAGTAGCCGTAGACCGAGCCCGACCAGTTGTTGGTTCCCGACTTGGTGATGACGTTGACGCTGCCGCCGGTGAAGCCGCCCTGACGGACGTCGAAGGAGGAGGTCACCAGCTGCAGCTCCTGCACCGCGTCGAGCGAGATCGGCTGCGCCTGGGTCTGGCCGCCGGGGGTGCCGGAGGCCGCGAGGCCGAAGACGTCGTTGTTGACCGCGCCGTCGATGGAGATGTTGTTGAAGCGGTTGTTGCGCCCGGCGACGGTGAGGATGGTCGCGTCCTCACCGGGCGAGAAGGTCGACATCACCGGGTTGGTGCGGGCGAAGTCGAAGAGATTGCGGTCGGCCGACGGCAGCGCGTCGAGGGTCGCCTCCGAGACCGAGCTCGCCGACCCCATCTTCAGGGGGCCGATCAACGGGCTCGACTCCGAGACCACCAGGATCTCGCCGGTCGCCGCCTCGAGCTGGAGATTGAAGTTGAGGTTGGTGTCTTCGCCGAGGCGGACGAAGGCGTTGCTGGCGACCGCATTCTGGAAGCCGGGCAGTGCCGCCTCCACCGTGTACGGCCCACCGACCCTGACGTTGAGGATGCGGAACCGGCCCTCAGCGTCGGTCACGGTGGCGTAGCGGGTCTGGGTGGCCTCCAGGGTCGCGACCACGGTCACGCCCGGGACCAACGCGCCGCTCGGGTCCCTGACCACGCCGGACAGCGAGCCGGTGGTCACGCCCTGGGCCTGGGCGAGGCCT
>DATIVB010000247.1:0-1779 GCA_035466375.1 Chondromyces sp. | reverse complement strand
ATCAAGGAGGCGGCGCTGATCTTCTGGGCCGCCGGCGAGAGCTGGACCATGCCGTCCGAGGGCTGGGACAACACCAACTTCGGTCTGTTCTCCGGCGACGACGGTCTCGGCGGGGCGTCGGCCAAGCGCGAGTACGACAAGGCCCGCCAGCTCGGGGTGGAGAAGATCGTCATCTCCGAGTGCGGTCACGGCTACCGCTCGACGCGCTGCGAGGGCGTCAACTGGTCCGGCGAGGCCGAGGCGTTCCCCATGGAGAGCTCGGTGATGACGATGCTCCGCTACATCAAGGAGGGGAGGATCAAGGTCGACCCGACCCGCAACCCGCAGAAGATGACCTTTCACGACTCGTGCAACAACGCCCGCTCCTGCGGGTTCTTCGAGGAGCCGCGCGAGCTCCTGCGGTTGGTTTCCATGGACTTCCAGGAGATGTACCCCAACCGGGCGGAGAACTACTGCTGCACCGGCGGCGGCGGCGCCATGTCGATGTCCGAGTACACGCCGCGGCGCCTCGAGTCGGCCAAGATCAAGGCCGATCAGATCCGGGCCACCGGCGCCAAGGTGGTGGTCACCAGCTGCCACAACTGCGTCGACGGGCTCAACGACCTCATCAAACACCACGGGCTCGACTGCGAGGTCAAGCAGCTGGTCAACCTGGTCGCCAACGCCCTGGTGATCGAGGAGGCCAAGCAGCCCGAGGCGGTGCCCGCACCCGGCGAGCTCGAGGTCGCCAAGGTGGCGGCGAAGGAGCCGCTGGCCGGCCGCACGGTGCTGGTGGTGGACGACGAGGACGACGTGCGGGCCTTCCTCACCATGGTCTTCCAGGACGCCGGCGCCGAGGTCCTGTCGGCGTCGGACGGAGACGAGGCCATCGCCATGGCGCGCGAGCACCAGCCGGATCTGATCAGCCTCGACCTGTCGATGCCGGGCAAGGACGGCGTCGAGACCTTCGTCGAGCTGCGGCGGACGGCCGAGACCGAGGAGATCCCGGTGTGTGTGGTCACCGGCCACCCCGAGTTCCGGCAGGTGATCTACGACCGGCCGGTGTCGCCGCCGGAGGGCTACCTCGGCAAGCCGGTGGACGAGGAGAAGCTCGTGGCCTACGCCCACCACATCATCGAGCACCGGGAGGCGAAGAAGGTCCACTGATCGACCGGGCCCGACCCTCCGGCGAGGCTTTCGGAGGGATGAGGAGGGCAGCGTGCACAAGGTCCAGATGATCGCACCCGGACCGGCTTCCGAATCGGGGTCGCCGTACCGGCGCTACTGGGACGAGATGCCCTGCTACCTCTCGGTCCACGACCGGGACTTCCGCATCATCGACGGCAATCGCCGCTTCCGCAGGGACTTCGGCGACAGCCTCGGCGAGCACTGCTACAAGGTCTACAAGGGCCGTCACGAGATCTGCCCGGATTGCCCGGTCGAGGCCACCTTCGCCGACGGCCGCAATCACCCTTCGGAACAGCTGCTGGTCACCCGGGACGGTCGCGAGGTGCCGGTCATCGTCCATACGACGGCGATCACCGACGCTTCCGGCGAGGTGACGGCGGTGATGGAGATGCACACCGACATCGGCGAGGTCAAGCGCCTGCAGACCATGCTCCAACGCTCGCAGGAGCGCCTCGCCCAACTTTTCGAGGAGGTGCCCTGCTTCATCACCGTGCAGGGGCCCGACCGCGTCATCCTCCACGCCAACCGCCGCTTCCGCGAGACTTTCGGCGACCCGGTCGGCGAGAACTGCTTCAAGATGTACAAGCACCGCGACGAGCAGTGCCTGGTGTG
>DATIVB010000246.1:0-5757 GCA_035466375.1 Chondromyces sp. | reverse complement strand
ATCAACGACATCCTCAAGGTGGCGGTCGAACGCAAGGCGTCGGACGTCCATCTCAAGGTCGGCGCGCACCCGGTGCTGCGCATCGACGGCCGCCTGCAGGTGCTCTCCGAGTTCAAGCGCCTGATGCAGGAGGACACCATCGCGATGGCCTTCTCGATGATGTCGTCGCGGCAGAAGGAGCGCTTCAAGCACCTGCTGGAGACCGACATCGCCTACTCGGTGCCGGGGTTGGGGCGGTTCCGCTGCAATATCTTCCAGCAGCGGGGCTCGGTGGGTCTGGTGCTGCGCCTGATCCCGGCGCGGATCCAGACCTTCAAGGAGCTGATGCTGCCGCCGGTGCTGGAGCGGATCTGCGAGGAGCAGCGGGGGCTCGTCCTGGTCACCGGGACCACCGGCTCGGGCAAGTCGACGTCCCTCGCCTCGATGATCGACTTCATCAACACCCGCCGCATCGAGCACGTGATGACGATCGAGGACCCGATCGAGTTCCTGCACCGCGACAAGAAGTCGATCATCAACCAGCGCGAGGTCGATGTCGACACCAAGCAGTTCTCGACCGCGCTGCGCTCGGCCATGCGCCAGGACCCGGACGTGATCCTGGTCGGCGAGATGCGCGACTACGAGACCATCGAGACCGCGCTGCTGGCGGCCGAGACCGGCCACCTCGTGCTGTCGACACTGCACACCGTCGACGCCACGGAGACCATCAACCGCGTGATCTCGGTCTTTCCGCCGCACCAGCAGAAGCAGATCCGCATCCAGCTCGCGGCGGTGCTCAAGGCGATCGTGTCGATGCGCCTGCTGCCGCGCGCCGACGGGCTCGGCCGGGTGCCGGCGATCGAGGTGCTGATCTCGACCGCCTACATCCGCGACTGCGTCGAGAACAAGGACAAGACCAAGCTGATCCGCGACGCCATCGTCCAGGGAACCAGCCAGTACGGCATGCAGACCTTCGACCAGTCCCTGTACCTGCTGTACAAGAACGGCCTCATCACCCTCGAGGAGGCGCTGCGGCGGTCCACCAACCCGGACGAGTTCAAGCTCAAGATCCAGGGCATCCAGTCCACGTCCGACATCTCGCGCGAGGAGATGGACGGGGTGCTGGACCTCGGCACCGAGTCCGACCTCGACCCGTTCGCCGAGGACTCGCCCTTCGAGTTCGGCGGCAGCGCCTGAGGCGACTGCCGGCCGTCCGGTCATGGCTGCCCGGAAAACGGCGTACCAGACCGCACTGGATCTGTTGGCGCGGCGCGACCACTTCCGCCGCGAGCTCGCGGAGAAGCTCCGCATCCGTGACTTCCCGGCGGCCGAGATCGAGGAGGCGATCGCCCGCTGCGCCGAGCTCGGCCTGGTGGACGACCTGCGGGTGGCCGCGCGCTTCGTCGAGGTGCGCGCCGGGTCGCGCGGGTGGGGTCCGCGGCGGCTTACCGCCGAGCTGCAGCAGCGCGGAATCGAGCGCGCGGACGCCGAGCGGCTCGCCGCCGGACACCCTGGGCTGGCCGCCGAGTCGATGCGCACCGCGCTGCGCCGGCTGGAGGCGCGGGCGCCCCGCGGGTGGTGGCGGGATGGCCAGAGAAGAGCCCGGATGGTAAGCTCCCTGGTCACGCGCGGCTTCGAGGCCGAGGTCGCGATCGCCGCCGTCGACTCGCTGGCGGCCTCCCGGGAGAACCACGACCATGCGCTCGATGACCAGTAGGGAAATCCGGCAGGCTTTCCTCGACTACTTCGCCTCGAAGGGCCACCAGGTGGTGCCCTCGTCGCCGCTCCTTCCGGCGGGTGACAGCACGCTGCTGTTCGCCAACGCCGGCATGAACCAGTTCAAGGACGTGTTCGCCGGCCGCGAGCAGCGGGCCTACAGCCGTGCCTGCTCGACCCAGAAGTGCGTGCGCGCGGGCGGCAAGCACAACGACCTCGAGAACGTCGGCTACACCGCCCGCCACCACACCTTCTTCGAGATGCTGGGCAACTTCTCCTTCGGCGACTACTTCAAGCGCGAGGCCATCGAGTTCGCGTGGGAGCTCGTGATCGACGTCTACGGGCTGCCGCTGGACCGGCTCTGGTTCACGGTCTACACCGACGACGACGACGCGGCCCGGCTGTGGGAGGCGGCGGGGGCGCCGCCCGACCGCATCCTGCGCTTCGGCGACAAGGACAACTTCTGGGCGATGGGCGAGACGGGCCCCTGCGGCCCCTGCTCCGAGATCCACTTCGACCGCGGTCCCGACCCGCTGGCGCCGGGGCGGGGCGAGCTGGTCAACGGTGAGGGCGATGACATCGTCGAGATCTGGAACCTCGTCTTCATGCAGTTCGACCGCGACGCGGCCGGCACCATGCACCCCCTGCCGCGCCCATCCATCGACACCGGCGCCGGCCTCGAGCGATTCGCGGCGGTCCTTCAAGGCGCCGCCTCGAATTACGAGACCGACCTTTTCCTGCCCCTGATCGAGGCCGTCGCGAAGTTGGCGCAACGCCCGTACGACCCGTCCGCCGAGCTCGCGCCGGCCTTTCGGGTGATCGCCGACCACCTGCGCGCCGCGACCTTCCTGATGAGCGACGGCGTGGTGCCCTCGAACGAGGGCCGGGGCTACGTGCTGCGGCGGATCATCCGGCGCGCCCTGCGCTACGGCCGCAAGCTCGGCCTCGACGGCGCCTTCCTCTACACCCTGCTGCCGGCAGTCGTCGAGCAGATGGGCGAGGTCTTCCCGGAGCTCGTCGCCCGCCGCGAGGTGGTGACGACCCAGCTCCGGCAGGAGGAGGAGCGCTTCGCGCGCACCCTGAACAGCGGCACCGACGTCGCCCAGCGCGAGCTCGAGCGGCTCAAGCGCGCCGGGCAGAGCGTCGTGCCCGGCGCGACAGTGTTCGATCTCTACCAGAGCAAGGGCATTCCGGCGGAGCTGCTCGAGGAGTTCGCCCAGGAGGAGGGTCTGACGATCGACCGCGCGGGCTTCGAGGCCGCGCTCGAGGAGGAGCGGCGGCGCGGCCAGGCGTCGTGGCGCGGCGACCTCCTGGCCCATTTCCGACCCGAGTACGAGTGGGTGATGGAGAAGGGGATCCGTTCGGAGTTCGTGGGCTACGACCGGTTCGAGCTCGCGACCGAGGTCGCGGCCCTGATCGGCGACGACGGCGTCGAGGACGAGCTGGACGCCGGTGAGAGCGGCGAGGTCGTCCTGGCGGCGACGCCTTTCTACGCGGAGTCGGGAGGCCAGGTCGGCGACCGCGGGCGCCTGCGCTGGCAGGGTGGGCGCGCCGTGGTGCTCGACACCCAGCGACCGATGGAGGGCCTGATCGTCCACCGGGTGGTGGTGGAGGAGGGGGTGCTTCAGACCGGCGCCGAGGTCGAGGCCCAGGTCGAGGAGGGCCCGCGCGTCGACACCCAGCGCAACCACACCGCGACCCACCTGCTGCACGCCGCCCTGCGCACGGTGCTCGGGGAGGCCGCCCAGCAGGCCGGCTCGCTGGTCGAGCCGGACCGCCTGCGTTTCGACTTCTCCTGGGGCGCGCCGGTGAGCCGCGAGCAGCTGCGGGAGATCGAGCGCCTGGTCAACCTCGAGATCCTCCGCAACGAGCCGGTGTCCAAGGAGCTCATGCCCATCGACGAGGCGCGCGCGCGCGGCGCCATGGCCCTGTTCGGCGAGAAGTACGGTGACACGGTGCGGGTGGTGAGCGTCGGCGACGGCTCCCACTCGACCGAGCTGTGCGGCGGCTGCCACGTGGACCGCACCGGCGACATCGGCCTCTGCACCATCGTCGCCGAGCGTGGGGTGGCGGCCGGTGTCCGCCGTATCGAGGCCGTGACCGGCCGCGGGGCGATCGAGCGCCTGCAGGAGCGGGAGCGCCTGGCCGAGCAGTTGGCTTCCGGCTACCAGACCTCCTTCGAGCGGCTGCCCGAGCTGCTGGCGGCCCGCGAGCACAAGATGAGCGAGCTCGAGGACGAGGTGCGGCGGCTCAAGCACCAGCTCGCCTCGGGCGACGCCGGCGGCTCCGAGATCCGGCGCGAGGTGGCCGGCATCGTGGTTCAGGCCCGACGGGTGCCGGAGATGAGCCCGTCGGAGCTGCGCAACCTCGCCGACACCCTGCGCCAGAAGCTGGGGTCCGGAGTGGTCGTGCTCGGCATGGAGTCCGACGGCAAGGCAACCCTCCTCGCCGCCGTCACTGACGATCTGACTGCGCGCGTGCGTGCGGGCGACCTGGTGCGCGAGCTGGCCCAGGTGGTGGGCGGCCGCGGCGGCGGCAAGCCGAGCCTCGCGCAGGCGGGAGGCCCGGACGCGGCGCGGCTCGGCGAGGCCCTGGAGCTCGCCGCCGGGGTGGTGGAGAGGCTGGCGGCCGGCGCCTGATTTCGCCGGCGACGCGGGCGAGCTGGGCGCCCTCCCGTGATAGGCTCGATCTTCAGGAAGGGCACAGCCTATCTGCGGAGTCGTCTTCGTCGTTGTCGCGCTGGCGGTCGCCGCGGCCGCGGGCTGGCGCATCATGTCGCTGCGGGTGCGGCGGGCCGAGGCGCGCATCGGCGAGCTCGAGCTCGAGGTGGCCCGGCTCAAAGGCGGCGCCGAGGCCCCTGTGTCTGAGCCGGGGCCGGTCGCCGGGGCAGCGGACTTGAAGCCGAGTGCACCCGCATCGGCCCCCGTGCCGGATGCCGCCCCTCCTGCCGGGCCCGAACCGGAACCGGCACCCGACGGCGCCGAGGGCATCGACCTCTCGCGGCCCCCCCTGCCTTCGCCCGCGATGCCGCCGCTCCAGGTCCCGGATGGAACGCTCGTCGCACGGGCTCCGGCGATCGCGATCGACTGGGAGCGCTGGGTCGGCGTCCGCGGGGCCGCGGTGGCGGGCGGCGTCGTGCTCGCCCTCGCCGCGCTCCTGTTCTTCAAGTACTCCATCGAGCACGGCCTGATCCCGCCGATCGTGCGGGTCATTCTCGGTGT
Organism: Chondromyces sp.; assembly: GCA_035466375.1. Taxonomy (GTDB): domain Bacteria; phylum Acidobacteriota; class Thermoanaerobaculia; order Thermoanaerobaculales; family Sulfomarinibacteraceae; genus Sulfomarinibacter. The sequence goes on along the minus strand of DATIVB010000246.1, from coordinate 841 downwards.
CGCGGCGGGGGTGGCGGCGATCTGGAGCTCGGAGGTGCTGCGCAGGCGGGGCTACGAGCCGGCCGCCAACGCCCTGGCGGGGGCCGGGGTCGTCGTGCTGTACGGGGCCCTGTGGGCGGCCAACCGCCTCTACGACCTGCTGCCGACCGCCGCCGCCTACGCCTCCATGGTGGTGGTGACGGTGGCGTGCGGGGTCCTCGCGTGGCGCCACCGCTCCCTGGTCATTGCGATCCTGGGCCTCGCGGGCGGCTTCGCGACGCCGCTCCTGCTGGCCACGGGGGCGGACCATCCGATCGGCCTCTTCGGCTACATCCTGCTGCTCGACGCCGGCCTGCTGGTGCTGGCGCAGCGCCGGCGTTGGCCGGTGCTGGGAATCCTCGGGCTCGCGGCGACGGTGCTATACCAGGCCGGCTGGATCCTCGACCGCATGGACGCGGAGCAGCAGATCCTCGGCCTCGCCATCGTCGCCGTGTTCGCAGTCCTCTTCGCCCTCGGGGCGTCTCGCGGGCGGCGCGGCGCCGAACCGCACGAGGAGCTCGGCTGGCGGATCAGCGGTGTCGCCGGCGTGCTCGTGCCCTTCGCCCTGGGCCTCTACTTCGCCGGCCGCTCCGACCTCGGGGCGCACCTGTGGGGGGTCGCGGCCCTGCTCCTCCTGCTCTCGCTGGCCGCCGTATGGACCGCCCGCGAGCTCGACCGGCCGGGGCTTGCCGTCGCCGCCGCGGCCGCCGACGTCGCGGTGGTGCTGGTGTGGTGCGGAAGGACGCGGTTCAGCGACGCCCTGGCCTGGGAGGCAGCCGCGATCGCGAGCGCGCTCACCCTCGCCTTTCTGCTGATGCTCGAG
>DATIVB010000245.1:0-4143 GCA_035466375.1 Chondromyces sp. | reverse complement strand
ATCTTCATCTGCCTCAGCTGCGCCGCCCGCACCGCCCAGGCGATGGTGAACGAGCTGCAGATCAGGATCACCGTGTTGAGGGCGCCGAGGTTCTTGTCGAGGAAGTGGTGCCCGAAGACGAAGATCTCGGGGTGGTTGGCGCGATAGACCGCGTAGGCACAGAACAGGCCGCCGAAGAACAGGATCTCGGTGGCGAGGAAGAGCCACATCCCGAGCTTGGCCGACTGGTACTGCTGGTCGGCGTTTTGGAAGTGGTGATCGACGCGCAGGCCCTCGACGGTGCCGTGGTCGTGCGCCGCCATCAGCGGGCGCCTCCGGCAGACGCGAGAATCGCGCCCGGGTCGCGCCGCGTGTAGGCCGACGTCGCCGGGTCCCGCTCCACGGAGGGGAGATCATACGGATCGCCCGCCTGCAGCTCGCGGTCGAAGTTGAAGTACGGCGGCGGCGAGGTGGTCTCCCACTCGAGGGTCGCCGCGCCCCACGGGTTGGCCGGCGCGCGCTCGCCGCGGAACAGCGAGTGCAGCAGGTAGCCCGCCATGATGAAGAACCCCGCGGCGAGGATGAACGAGCCCACGGTCGAGGCCTGGTGGTAGGCCGTGAAACGCTCGAGGTAGTTGTAGTAGCGCCGGGGCATGCCGTGACTGCCCATCACGAACTGGGTGAAGAAGGTGAGGTTGAAGCCGACGAAGACGAGGAAGGCCGACAGCTGCGCCCAACGCTCGGAGTACATGCGCCCGAACATCTTCGGCCACCAGTAGTGGATGCCGCCGAGGAAGGCGATCACCGTGCCGCCGAACATCACGTAGTGGAAGTGCGCGACCACGAAGTAGGTGTCGTGCAGGTGGACGTCGACCGACAGCGAGCCGAGGAAGAGCCCGGTGAGGCCGCCGATGGCGAACAGGAACAGGAACGAAAGCGCGTACAGCATCGGCGCCGCGAGCTGGATGGAGCCCTTGTACATGGTCGCCAGCCAGTTGAAGACCTTGACCGCGGAGGGGATCGCCACCGAGAAGGTCAGGGCCGAGAAGATCATGTTGGTCAGGCTCGACTGGCCGCTCGTGAACATGTGGTGGCCCCACACCAGGAAGCTGAGCAGGGCGATGGCGATCGACGACCACGCGATGAAACGGTAGCCGAAGATGTGCTTGCCCGAGAACACCGAGATCAGCTCGCTCATGATGCCCATGGCGGGCAGGATCATGATGTAGACCGCCGGGTGCGAGTAGAACCAGAAGAAGTGCTGGTAGAGGACCGGATCGCCGCCGAGGGCGGGGTCGAAGATGCCGACGCCGAGGACCCTCTCCGCGACCAGGAGCAGCAGGGTGATGCCGAGCACCGGCGTCGCCAGCACCTGGATGATAGCGGTCGAGTACAGCCCCCAGAGGAAGAGCGGCATGCGGAACCAGGTCATCCCCTCGGGGCGCATCTTGTGGATGGTGACGATGAAGTTGAGGCCGGTGAAGATCGACGAGAAGCCGAGGATGAAGACCCCGAGCGTCATCGAGATGACTGCGGTGCCGGTCGTGGTGGAGTACGGGGTGTAGAAGGTCCACCCGGTGTCGACGGCGCCGACGACGATCGACACCACCGAGAACACCGCCCCCGTCAACCACAGCCAGAAGCTGGCCAGGTTGAGCCGCGGAAGGGCCACGTCCTTGGCCCCCAACATCAGTGGGAGCACGAAGTTGCCCAGGGTCGCCGGAATGCCGGGGATGATGAACAGGAAGATCATCACCGCCCCGTGCAGCGTGAACATCTTGTTGTAGGTGTCGGCGGTCATGATCGTCTGGCCGGGCGTGAAGAGCTCGGCCCGCACCAGCAGGGCGAACACCCCGCCGAGGAAGAACGAGGCCAGGATGGCGGCCAGGTACATGATCCCGATGCGCTTGTGGTCGAGGGTGAACAGCCAGGAGAGGATCCCCTTGCCGTGGCTCAGGTAGTTGTCGGGCCCCAGCGCGCGGTCAGGATCGACGACTCCGACCGGGGTTGCGAGTGCTCCAGCCATCAGCTTGCTACTCCCCCTGGGAGGCCCCTTCCGGGGCCTTCAGGTACTCGATGATCGCCATGATCTCCTCGTCGCTGAGCCGCCCCTGGTAGGTCGGCATGACCGGCTCGTAACCCGCCACGACGACCGCGTTGGGCTCCAGGATCGACTGTCGAATGTAGTTCTCATCGGCCGTCACGGTGCCGCCGGCGGCGGTGTTCTCGACCCTCCCGAACACGCCCTGAAGGGTCGGTCCGGTCTTGGCGGAACCGTCCATGCTGTGGCACTGCTGGCAGCCGCGCACCTGGAAGAGCTTGCGGCCGGCGTCCACCGGCGACATCGTTTCGAGGAAGTTCGACGCCTGCTCGAGCCACGTCTCGAAGCCGCCCGGCGGGTGGACGATGACGTGGGCCAACATGTCGGAGTGGCTGGTGCCGCAGTACTCGGCGCAGAACAGGTCGTACTCGCCGGGTTCGGTGGCCTCGAACCACGCCTTGGAGTAGCGGCCCGGCACGACGTCCATCTTGATGCGGAAGGCCGGAACATAGAGGCTGTGGATGACGTCGGCCGACGACATCACGAGCTGCACCGGGCGGTTCACCGGCACGTGCAGGTCGGCGTCCACGTAGCCGTTGGGATAGGTGAAGCTCCAGTTCCACTTCTGGCCTTCGACCAGCACCTGGTAGGCGTTGGCGGGAGGCGTCGCCATGTCGAGATAGCCCTTGAAACCGAAGAAGAAGATGATGATGACCAGAACGATCGGAATCCCCGTCCAGGTCAACTCCAGCGCCAGGTTGTGGGTCGGCGATGACTGCGCGGGGGTGCCCTCCCGGCGCCGGTACCTGAGGACGAAGACCACCATCAGGACGACGATCAGGAGGAAGAAGAAGACCGAGATCGCGAGGATGAAGTTGAACAGCCAATCGACGCCCTGCGCGACCGTCGACACCTGCGGAGGCATCCAGAACGAGGAGCCGTCCCCGGGTTCGGGCCGGACCGCGGTCCCTGCCAGTAGCCTGCGCGCAAAATCCACCATCATCATGCAGCCGTGTCCTTGATCTGCGTTCGCCGGCGACGCCACTCCCGGAACCAGAACGCCCCCAGAACGATTCCCAAAATCGTAGCTGTCGCGACGCCGCCGAGGCGCATGATGTTCATGGCCACCGGAGAGTAGCGTCGGCTCGATGGGTCGTAGTGATAGCAGTAGAGGATCAGTTGGTCAAGCGTGGAACCGATCGTGCCTTCGGACGCCTCGAGCAGGGCGAACTTGAGGGTTCTCGCCGGGTACTCGATCCCGTACAGGTAGCGGGCGACCCGGCCGTCCGGCGTGGCGACGAATATCGCGGCGGCGTGCGCGTACTCACCCGTCTCGGGGTCGTACGTGTAGGAGAACCCCAGCGCCTCCGCGACCCTCTCGATCTGCGGCTCGTAGCCGGTCAGGAAGTGCCAGCCCCCGGCCGCCTCGGGCCGGCCGAGCCGCTTGAGGTAGTTCTGCTTCTTCTCCCTCGCCAGGGCCGGCGTCTCAAGAGGGTTGATGCTGATGGTGACGACGTCGAACTCGACGCCGGGCGTCCAGTCCATGGCTTCGAAGCCGTCGACCACGCCATTGAGCATGAGCCCGCACAGCATGGGGCAGCGGTAGTAATTGAGGGTCAGGATCACCGGGCGCTCGCCGTCGAAGAAGCTCCCCAGCGTGACCCGCTCCCCGTCCTCATTGAAGAAGGTCGCCTCGAGGGGAAGCTTGGCATCGAGGTGCTCGACGACGCCGACCTCTTCCAGAGCGCCCGGAACCTGGTCCGCGAGCTGGGCGAACGAATACGGCGCCCACAGAGCCGCCGCAACCGCGGCAACCCAGATCACGATCAACTGTCTCGATTCTCCACTCCACATCGACATCAGGCCACCTCGCTCACTCGTGAAACCTGGAGACCCCCGCGCAGATTCCACGATCCCGTCCGACCTGCGAAGGCACGTCGCAAGGTCGTGGGCGAAGTGCGCGGGGGCTCATGGCCCCACCGGCTCGGAATCGAAAATGTACCGACTCGCACCCGGATCACGCGGCGGATGATACCAGGCCGTCCCGGCGGGCTCCGCGCAGCACCTTCGCGTATACTCGGCGGCGAAACCGAATCCGGGCGTCCCGATCTCGCCGCACGGCG
>DATIVB010000244.1:0-4717 GCA_035466375.1 Chondromyces sp. | reverse complement strand
CGGGATTCCCCGGCAGCCGCTTGCCGTGGTCGCCACCCTCTGGCGTGGCGACTCGACCTGGTGGAGAATGCACGCTACCCTGAGTCGTCCGGAAAAGGAGTGAGCCGTGATATCCACGAAGAGTGCCCGCGTGCTGATGACGCTGCTGCTGGTGGGAGCGGCCGTGACCGCCTGGGCCAAGGTGATCACCGACCACGATCCGGACGCGGATTTCTCCGCCTACTCCACCTACGCCTGGATGCCGCGCGAGCACTCGGTCGAGACCCAGCTGCCGGAGCACCTGCTCATCCGGCTGCAGCGGGTCAGCGAGGAGGTGCTGGCCACCAAGGGCTTTGAGCCTGCGCCGGCCCCGCCGCAGACCGATTTCCTGCTGACCTACTATCTCAGTCTGGACTCCAAGCTGAAGATCGACTACGTGGCCTACGGGACAAGCTCGCCGTGGGGTTACGGCTACTGGGGCGGCTACGGCTATGCCCACGCACGGGAGTACACGGCCGGCACACTGGTCCTCGACATCGTCGACGCACGGACCCACCAGTTGGTGTGGACCGGGAGGCTCGAGAAGACCATCCAGAGCGCGAATCCCCCCGGGGACCGGATCGAGAGAGCGGTCAAGAAGCTGCTCAAGGACTTTCCGCCGAAGAAGTAGACGGTCGTGCCGACTACGACTCGGCCACCCCGACCACTACTCGGCCAGACGGGCCCTCGCATCGGCGATCCGGCGTACCATCTCGGCATCGACCGGGCTGCCGTGGTCGGCGATCTCGTCGGCGAGCTTGGTCAGCGCCTTTGCGTCATCCTGGGCGCGGCGTCGGATCGCGCCGGCCATCTTGTTGAAGGCGTCCTCGAGCGGCCGAAGGGTGTCCTCACGGCGCAGTCTGAGGTTGATGTTGTAGTGCCCCGCGGCCAGCTCCTCCATGTGGTCGATGATCTTGTGCATTGCGCCCGCCGTGCGGTGGGTGATCATGATCGACCGCACGACCACCATGGCGAGGATGATCAGCGAGATGGCTGCCAGGATGGCCATGTTGCGCATCTCGTTGGCGCGCATCTGCTCTGAGAGCTGCGGGTTGGCGGTGACGATCCTGCGCGTCTCGTTGAGGTTCTGCCACGCCAGGACGCTGTTGAGGATGACCAGGAGCACGAGCACCAACCCCGCGACCTTGATCGTGGAGGCGAGCTGCATGCGGCTGTCCACGAGATACTTGCGGCGTCTGAACGTGGTCTGTTGACGATCCTCCCTGACATTGCGCTGATCCCGGGGTGCCATCAGATCTCCTTTCGCTCGCCTGTGCGCCAGAAGCCGGTCGCTGGTGTGCTCTATTGTAGCCGAAAAGTCGGCGTCGTACGCTCCTTTCGAGGCCGGGGATCCGCGAGCGGCGGGCCGAGGAATGGGCGTGGAGCGGCGGCGGTTGTGGCGTTCGGCAGCGTCGGAGGGCCGCGCCTCGCCGGGGAGCAGACTTGGAATCGAGCACACGGGCTTTGATCGAGGCGATTCGCGCCGGCATCATCGGCGACGACCGCGCGGTCGCGGGCCCCTACGGGGTGCGCCGCGTGACCTACGCCGACTACACGGCCTCGGGCAGGTCGCTGCGCTTCATCGAGGACTTCATCCGCGACGAGGTCATGCCGTTGTACGCCAACACCCACACCGAGACCTCGGCTACCGGACTGCAGACGACCCGCTTCCGCGAGGATGCCCGGCGGGCGATCCTCGAGGCCGTCGGCGGCGGCGAAGAGGACGTGGTGATTTTCTGCGGCTCGGGCGCGACCGGCGCCATCAACAAGCTCATCGAGATCCTGAACCTGCGCCTGCCGGCTGATCTCGCCGAGCGGTACGATCTCGCGTCCATGATTCCGGAGGACGAGCGGCCGGTGGTCTTCATCGGCCCCTACGAGCACCACTCGAACGAGATCTCGTGGCGCGAGACGATCGCCGAGGTGGTGGTGATCGCCGAGGACCGCAACGGCTGCATCGACGAGGCTCATCTCGAGCGGGAGCTGGCGGCCCGCAACGGCCGGCAGCTGTTGATCGGCAGCTTCTCGGCCGCGTCGAACGTCACCGGGATCGTCTCCAACACCGACGCGGTGACCGCGCTGCTGCACCGCCACGGAGCGCTCGCGTTCTGGGACTTCGCGGCCGCAGCGCCGTACGTGGCGATCGAGATGAACCCGCGCGACCCGGGCGCCGACCCGCTGGTTGCCAAGGACGCCATTTTTCTCTCACCTCACAAGTTCGTCGGCGGACCGGGCACGCCGGGCGTGCTGGTGGTGAAGCGCGCATTGGTGGCCAACCAAGTGCCGACAGTCCCCGGCGGCGGCACCGTCTCCTACGTCAGCGCCACCGGGCACACTTACCTGAGCGAGCCGGAGCTCCGCGAGGAAGGCGGCACCCCGGCGATCATCGAGTCGATCCGCGCCGGCCTGGTCTTCAAGCTCAAGGCCGCGGTGGGGGAGGAGACGATCGAGGCTCTCGAGGATGATTTCGTCGGTCGGGCCATCGCCTCGTGGTCGGCCAACCCGAACATCAGGATCCTCGGCAATTTCGAAGCCAAGCGATTGTCGATCGTCTCCTTTGTCGTCAAACGCGGCGAGTACTTCGTGCACCACAACGCGGTGGTGGCGCTGCTCAACGACCTTTTCGGCATCCAGGCTCGCGGCGGTTGTTCCTGCGCCGGCCCGTACGGCCACAGGCTGCTGGCCATCGACATGGCGCGCTCGACGAGGTTCCGCGAGGCGATCGACAGCGGCTGCCAGGGCATCAAGCCGGGTTGGGTGCGGGTGAACTTCAATTACTTCATCTCCGAGCCCACCTTCCGCTTCATCCTCGAGGCCGTGCACCTGATCGCGAACGAGGGGTGGAAGCTGCTGCCCTACTACCGCTTCTCGGTCGACAGCGGGTTGTGGCGCCACCGCGACCATTCGGACGCGGTGGCCCACGGGCTTGACGATGTCGTCTTCTCCGCCGGCGGGCTGACGTACCCGGGCCGGCGCCTCACCGAACCCGAGAGCGCGCTCGAGCGGTACCTCGAGGAGGCACGCCGTATCATCGACGCGGCCGCTGAAGAGTTCGCCATCGGCGGCTCCGACGCCGCGCTCGAGGAAGGCCTGGAGGCCCTGCGCTGGTTTCCCCTGCCGAAGGAGGCGCTGGTCGCAGAGCCGCCGGCGGACTCGAGCGATCGATGCCATTGCGTAACCGGGAGCGGGCGTCAGCGTAATCAGTAAGAGGGCGGCAGATCGCGTGCCGCGAAGGACTTCGATGAGGATTGGTGAAGGCAGGATCGCGCGGGCCCGGGAGCGGCGCTGGAGTGGGACGTACAACTCACTCGATCCGGCGGTGCTGCTGCTCGAGGAGGAGCAGCGTCCGGCGAGGCGCAGGGCCATCCGTCTCGGCGTTACGGCGGCGGTCGTGGTTCACGTCGCGCTCTTCTTCATCGTCTTCCCCTCGTACTACGAGGAGAGGATCCTCAAGGTCGGCAGCACGCCGCGCGTCTACAAGCTGAAACAGGTGAAGTTCACCCAGCCGCCGCGCCCGCGGATCGAGCGCCCCGTCGCCCGGCCGGAGGCCCGCAGGGTGCCGGTGCCGGACGCGACCCCCGACGACCCCGAGCCGATCATCCGTGAAGAGAGCCTGGAGATTTCGGACCTCGACTTTCCGGAGATCGGCGATTCGCTGGTCATCCCGGAAGGACCGCCCGGGCCGGCGATCGGGCCCATGCAGATCAGCGGCAACGTGCTCGCGCCGAAGCGGATTTACGCGCCGGATCCGCACTACCCCGAGGAGGCGCGGCACGCGCGCGTCCAGGGGGTGGTGATCCTTCAGACCATCATCGACACCGTCGGCAAGGTGACCGACGTCCGGGTGCTCAAAGGACTGCCCTCCGGCCTCACCGAGGCCGCTGTGGAAGCCGTGTCCTCGTGGCGCTTCGAGCCGGCCACCCTCGAGGGCAAGCCGGTCGCGGTCTACTACCTGGTCACGGTCAGCTTCTCGGTGCAGTAGCGCGGACGTTCGAACGTTCGGCTCCTCCGGGAAAAATGGGATGGCCACGGCTCGAATTCGGAATTAGGAACTCGGAATTCGGAATTCGGAATCCCCGCCCGCCCGGTTGAACCACAGAGGCACAGAGGACACAGAGCGGGCACGGAGCCGCCCGCCCACCCGAAAACGCAGAGGCGCAGAGGCGCAGAGACGCAGAGCCGCCCACCCACCCAGAAACACGAAGGCACCAAGTCACGAAGGATTCACGAAGGCCACCCGCCCACCCGAAAACGAGAAGACGCAAAGTCGCAAAGATGCAAAGACGCAAAGGGACTGGTGCCGGGAGGGGGCGCTCTTCCGCATTGTGGCGACGTGGGTGGGCGGGTGGGCTCTGTGCCCTCTTTGTGTTCGCCGTGCCTCTGTGGTTCGACCGACTTCTCGAATCGATCAGTGTGAACGACCCGGAGGTGGCCATGCCGCGGTCGCGCCGCCGGCTCACTGCCCCGGTCGCTGCCCTCTGACGCTGAAACTGCCACTGATACTGCCACTGAGACTGTCACTGGAGCTGCCACCGGTCACTGCCGCGGCACCTGCTCCTACACCTCACACCGTACGAGCCCGCGACGCTGTATGGCTTCACGGGTGGGCGGAAATTCGAAATTCGAATTGCGAAATCGAACGTTGCCCATCACACGGCTTTCAGAATGAACCGAACGCTCCAAATTGGAGGTTCAACTC
>DATIVB010000243.1:0-7340 GCA_035466375.1 Chondromyces sp. | reverse complement strand
GGGCGACGATGGCAGGCGCCTTGCCCGCCGGTGGGAAGCCCGTTCAGTCGAGGTCGAGCTGAGTTCTCATCGCCGAGCGGACCTCGTCGCGGACGCCCGGATCGTCGAGGTGGCCGATGTGGCGGCCAAGGCGGGTTTTCGACAGCGTTCGGAGCTGGTGGGCCAGAGCGATGGAGTCGCGCTTCAGGCCAGCATGGCCCTTCAAAATGAGAGCTTCGTTCGGGTAGATCCTGCGCTGCGGCTTTCGCGTCGTGAGGGGAATGGCGCTGATCACCGGGAGCACGGCGTTGGCACTTTCGCGCGAAACGATGAGGACGGGTCGCCGACCGGCCTGTTCGGATCCGACGGACGGATCGAGATCGACCGAGAACACCGACCACTGGAGAGGGGTGGTGCTCACTCTTTCTCCCCCACCGGCTCATCGTCGACGTGCCTGAACGCATCCATGGTGTCCTCGACATCGCGCAGGAAAGCCGGATCCGAGGCGGCCTCGCCAAAGGCCGCAGCGAGGGCCTCCTCCCGGGCCGCTCGGACCTTTTCGCTCAAGGCCTCCTCGACGAAGGCGCTGTATGACGGAGCTGCGCCGTCGCGGACGACACTGGCGATGTCTTCGATGAGCTCCTCCGGGAGGGAGTAGGTGACCTTGCGTTTCGGTTTCGGCGACATGGCGGAGTTCCTCTCGACGTAATCTACAGGAGTATTGCAAGAATGGCAATACTGTATGGGTGGATGGGTGCACACGCTTTGCATGAACGCTTTGTTGCCTCGCGCGCAACAGGAACCATCCCCTCGTCCCCGTCAGAGATTGAGGTTCACTTACGGTCGGGGTTCTCGCCGACGAGAGCCTGAATACCATGATCGGCGGCCACGGCCGGACCTTCACCGCTCAGTGGGTCGCGGCCCAGCGGGACTACCTGCGCACCCTCTGGGATGCCGCGCGCTCTGCCCAGTCCGCCGGCAGGAGCTACGCGGAGCTCGTGGCCGGGCTTCCATACGACGACCGCTTCTCGGGCGTCGCGGGGCGGATTCGCGCCACCCCCGATGACCTCGCCGCCCGCCACGCCGATATCCTGAGTTAGCTCTGGAAAGCCAGCGCACCCGCACCGACGGACTGATCCGGCGTGATCGATGCCGAATGGGTGCACGTGGGTGCGTTTGTGCACGATCGCGGAGGGTCCGAGCGTGCAACCGCTGTCGATCAAGCTTGTGAGGTCTCACGCCTCGCGGGCCTCGGTGCCCGGCACCAAGCTCTTGACGTAGGGGCTGGAAATGAGGCGTTGTACACAACAGCATAACCACCGTACGAGGCACCTCTATGCTAAGGTCGGCACCCCTCAGGGGCACGGCGGAGTGCCAACGCAGTCGAAGTCGTCGCCGTCGACGAAGCCGTCGCCGTCGTCATCGGTCCCGTTGTCGCAGACCTCGCTTGCGAAGCTCCAGGCGGTGGCGTTGCCGCTCTCGAAATCGTCGGCGAAGATCAGCGCCTGCCCAAAGGCGTTGGCGAGTCCGATTGCGTGCACGAGGGCACCCGCCATCACAAACACCAGAATCGAGCTGCGTCCAGGTTTCATCTCAGGCGCCCAATTCAATTCGAAGAGATACCGGGGCACGGGGCGCATTGACGTTCCGACAATAGAGCCCCTTCGAATCCGGCTCGCGACCCTCCCCTCTTCCCAACAGCGTTGGTCAAAACAACAGAACATCAAGACAGTGGTGTCCGGAACCCTTTTCGGTATCACGGCCCGATCCAGCGCGCGGCTGATGAGCGTCACCGGGATCGGTATGATCGTGGCGCGCACTTGCTCTGGAGGGCAAAGCCATGGCAACCCCGGCACGAGCAGTGACCGCAGTTCTGGTGATCACCGCCCTGGCCGTGCTGGTCCAGTGCGCCTGGAACCCCGGCCCCGATGAACCCGAAACGGCAACGCCGGCGGTCGCCGCGCCCGACGGGATCACGCGGGCGGCGGTGGATATGATCGGCATGGCCGCGGCCCACGGCGTCGGCAGCGACGACCTCGAAGGGGTGGGCGGGCTGGAGAGGGGTCTGGGCTGACGTGGAGATCTACATCGCCTGCTTTGCCGCTCTGCTGGGCTCGCTGCTGCTGGCGCTCGTGTACGCCGCCGACCGCTACGAACGAGAACCGGTGGAGCTGATCCAGGACAGCTTCCTGACCGGGATGACGGGGCAGCTGGTGCTGATCCTCGCGCTGTCAGCGGGCGCCGGCCGGGTGGAGTGGTCGGGGCCGTGGCTGGTGGTCACCGTGGCCTGCGCCGCGCTCTACCTGCCGTTCAGACTGCACCGCGAAGCCGAGTTCGACGAGCGCTTCGACGGCATCGTCTACACGGTGGCGCTGCTTGGCGGAGCGCTCTGCGTCGTCCACCTGCACAACCTGCCCGCGCTGGTGGCCGCGTCGCCGTACCGCGACGCCCTCGCCTCCGGCGCCGAGCCCGACCTGCGCGACCTGCTCATCATCGCCTCGTGGCCGGGCCTCGCTGCCGAGCTCGGCCGCGGGCTGGCGGTGGTGGCGGCGGCGGTGTTGGTGGGCGCCGTACTCGGGATCGTGAAGCTGCGCGGCTGGCCGCCGGTGCGGACGGCCGCAGCGTGCGCGGCGGTGGGGGTCGCGGTCGTCGGCGTCGATCTGGCGGCCGGGGGCGGGCTCTGGTGGCGGACGGTGCTGGTGGCGGCCGCGCTGACGGCGGCGTTCGCGATCAAACGCCGTTCGGTGTTTCGCGACCGTCCCGAGCCGGCCGAGCGCGACCTGTTGATACTCGGGCTGAGGACCGTGCTGGTGGTGCTCGGCGCGGCCCTGCTGGCAACTGTGGTGCTGCGGCTGGCGGTGGCACAGCCCGAGGTCGGGCACGACCCGTCGTCGGCCCGACCGAACGCGGTCGCGTCACTGCCGGGACCGGGCTCGTGAAGACGGGGTCGTCGGCCGCAGCCGTGGTCGACCTGTTCGAAGGCCGTTGGCCGCTGGCGGACAGCGACCGCCGGGTGAGCCCCGCCCATACCGGCATCGCGAGAGCGAGCTCGATGGTGGAGCGGGACCGGTGAGGCTGCGGCTGCTCGTCGCCGCGCTGGTGTTGGCGGCGGTGCCGGCCACGGCCGACGACCGTCGCTGGGAGAACCCGGTCTTCGAATCCGCCGACGACGCAGTGGCGGCAGCGCGGCGCGAGGCCCGCGGGCTCGGACCGGAGAGCCCAACTGCGCTCGCGATGTTCGTCGACCTGACCCTGGCGGCGGGCGACGTCGCCGCGCCGCATCCCTCCGCGGCCATTGCCAGGACGGTCGTCGACGGTGTGCTGGTCACTCACCCACGGGGCTTTTCCGACGACGACGCGCAGCGGCGGACGGTGGAGCGCTTCCTCGCCGAGGTACCGCACCAGCGGGCGGTGCTCGAAGAGCGGCTGGCGCGCTTCGGCTACCCCGCTCTGCCCGGCATGGTGCACCTGCGGCTCGTGGACAGCGTCGACGCCTTCGCCCACCTGAATCGCGCGTCGTCGGACCGCATGAGCCGGGTCGGCGGGGTCACCTACTACTGCCGCTACGTGGTGCTGCCGTTGTCGTACGTCGGCAGCGCCGACCTCGCCGAGCTCCGGCGTTCGGCCGCCCGCAATCCGAACCTCGATGTCGTCGAGACCGTCCGCCGCTGGCAGGCCGAGTCCTTTGCCAACCTGGTCAACACCTTTCGCCACGAAATGGTGCACGTCCGCACCAACTCGGCTCTCGGCGTGCCCGCGTACTCCGAGCGCTCGGCCTACCCGACCTGGTTCCACGAGGGCACGGCGACCTACCTCGCGGCCGATCCCCACGCCGGCCTGAGTGCCGGCTACCAGGAGTTCCAGGAGGCCTTCTTCTACCTGGCGCAGCGCCACGGCGTCGGCCGGCTGCAGCGCTTCTACGCTGCCGTCCTGGGCGGCAGCGACGTCCGCTCGGCCTTGGCCGATGTCTACGGCATCGCCGATTCAGAGCAGCTGTTCGCCTCGAGCGCGCGCTGGCACCGGACCCAGGACACCGCCAAGACGGCGTTCTGGGCGGTGGCTCTGGTGATCATCGTTGCCGCCTTCCGCGGCGGCGAGCGCCCGTACATCGGCGGCCTTCAGCTGCTTGCGGGCTTCGCCCTCGCCCTGGCCGTCGCGACCGGCCTGGCCGAACACCTGTACGGGCTGCGCGGGCCCGGCGCGGTGCTGGCGGCCAAGCTTGGTTTCTCTGTCGCGGCGCTGGCGCTGGTCGGTCTCGGGGTGCGGCGGGTCCTTCGCCACCGGCAGCGCGCGGCGTAAAGGTACCAGGTACGGGGGTTACGTACCAGGCACCTTCCTTGACGCAGCAGCCGCAAACACAACGATACCGTGGTCCCGGCACATCAGACGCACCCAGTCGCGGCTCGGACGGGTGACGTCAGTCACCCACTTCGGGCTCCCGGCCCTGTAGCGTTGTCACGGAGGCAGGAAATGCAGCAGAGCCGCTTCGCCATCGGTTGTCTGGTGCTGGTGGGCGCCCTGTCGGAGAGCGCCGCGGCCGTCGACTACGAGGTGGGCGAAGGCCCGTCGAAGCTGCCCGCCATCTCCGACGTGCCGTGGGAGAGCCTCAACCCAGGCGACCGCGTGCTCATCAACTGGCGCGCCGAGCCCTACGCCGAGAAGTGGGTGATCTGCCGGCGCGGCACCGCCGGGGCGCCGATCGTGGTCCGCGGCGTGCCCGGCCCCGGCGGCGAGCTGCCGGTCATCGACGGGCGCGACGCCGTCACCCGGCAGGCTCTGAGTTTCTGGAACGAGAGCCGCGGGGTGCTCAAGATCGGGGGTGCGAGCGTCCCCGTCGACACTCTGCCGGCCCACATCGTTGTGGAGAACCTCGAAATCCGCTCCGCCCGGCCGCCGTACTCGTTTACGAATGACTCGGGCGGCGCGGAGCCGTACTCCGACAACGCCGCCGCGATCTATGTCGAGAAGGCCGAGCACCTCGTGATCCGGAACTGCATCCTGCGCGACTCTGGCAACGGTCTCTTCATCGGTGCCTCCGACGGCGAGACGCAGAACATCCTGATTGAGCACAACTGGATCTTCGACAACGGCATCGAGGGCAGCATCTACCAACACAACACCTACACCGCCGCCATCGGCATCACCTACCAGTTCAACCGCCTCAACGCCCTCCGCGAGGGCTGCGGCGGCAACAACCTCAAGGACCGCTCGGCGGGCCTGGTGGTGCGCTTCAACTGGATCGAGGACGGCAACCGCCAGCTCGATCTGGTCGACGCCGAGGACAGCCCGGTGCTGGTCAACCACCCCGACTACCACGAGACATTCGTCTACGGCAACGTTCTCGTCGAGTCCGACGGCGAGGGCAACAGCCAGATCCTGCACTACGGTGGCGACAGCGGTACCACCGCCGACTACCGCAAAGGGACGCTGTACTTCCATCACAACACGGTCATCTCCACCCGTACCGGAAACACGACCCTGATGCGCCTCTCCACCAACGATGAGCACGCCGATATCCGCAACAACATCCTCTATGCGACCGGCGAGGGCTGGCGGCTGGCCATGGTCGGCGAGTCCGGCGTCGCTGAGCTGCGCCGGAACTGGATCAAGCACGGCTGGGTGGCCAGCCACTCGAGCTTCGGCGGCGTCCTGACCGACCACGGCGACAATCTCAGCGGGGCCGAGCCGGGTTTTGTGGACCTCGCCGGCGGGGACTTCTCCCCCCGCCTCGACAGCACCTGCCGCGACGCCGGGGGCGAACTCGCCGCCACGGTGGAGCCGGACCACTGGCCGGTCAACCAGTACCTGAGCCACCGCCGCGCCTCGACCCGGCCCGACGACGGCTCGCGCGACCTCGGCGCCCTCGAGGCGGGCTTGATCTTCGGCGACGGGCTCGAGTGCGGCGCTGTCGGGTGGTGGTCGTCAAGCGTCAACTGACGCTGCGGCGATCGCCCCAGCCGGTCGATGCCTCTCCGCTGGAGGCTTCCACCTGAAGGTGCCGGGCCTGTGACGCCCCTTTGGACGCCTCTTCGAGACGGCGCGCGATCAGCACTGCCGACCGATCTTCCACACCACAACGAACCTCGGCTCGTCCGTCGTACGCGCAGGGATTTCGATCAGATCCAAACCGTCGCACCATAAATCCCTTTCCAGGCGCGCTGGTTGTGGGCGGAACTCAGCGCCTGATCGCGCTTCGGCTCCGAGGTCAAGGCGCCGGGCACGGTGTTCAAAACTCTGTCGTGAATCACGGACGACGATTCATGGGAGGTGAACATGAGGCGTTGCTCGCAATATCATAACCCCCGTAGCGGTCACCTTTAAACAGGCACCATTAATCGGCTCCGTTCGCCCGAGCCGTCGAGACATCGCGCAGACCGGGCTCAGGGCTGTGTCTCGACGATGCCCGCCTCGTCGGGGAAGCGCACGGAGCCGAACAGCACCGGCTTCAGCGTGGCCATGGCCTCGTTGAAGATCAGCGGCGGCACGGCGCCACGCGCCTCGGCCTCCACGCGGGCCTTGAGCTCGGCCACCACTCCCGGGTTCCCGGCGGCGAGATTGGTCGTCTCGCCCGGGTCCTTTTCCAGGTTGTAGAGCTCCACTCGCGACGGCAGGGTCGCCTGCCACACGAGCTTCCAGGCCCCGACCCGCACGGCGCCTCGGAACGGCTCGATGCCGTAGACCACCTCGGTGCGCGGCGAGAAAGCGCCCTGGCTCAGGGTCGCCCACACGTCGAACCCGTCGAGCGGTTTGCCCTTTTCGAGCGACCCGCCGGCGAGGTTCACCAGGGTGGGGTACATGTCGACGATGTGGAGAGGCTGGTCGACCACGGAGCCGGGCGGAATCCGTCCTGGCAAGTTGGCGAGGGCGGCGACGCGCGTCCCGCCCTCGTACAGCGAAGCCTTGCCGTCACGGTACGGGCCGTTGTCGGCCGGGATGACGCTCTTCGACATGTCGACCTCGCCCGTGAACCTGGCGTCTCGCGGTCCGCCGTTGTCGCTCTGAAAGACGATGAGGGTGTCCTCCCGCATTCCTCGTCGCTCGAGGGCCTCGACCACCCTGCCGATCTGGTCGTCCATGGCCGTGATCATCGCCGCGTAGGCCCGGCGCGACGGATCGGCGATCTCCGCGTACCGGTCGAGGTACTCCTGCGGCGCCTGGTACGGGGAGTGGGGCGCGGTGAAGGCCAGGTACAGGAAGAGCGGCGTCGCCGGGTCGTGGCCCTCGATGATCGCGACCGCCTCCCGGCCCAGCAGCTCGGTGACGTACCCCTCCTCCTCCACCGGCTCGTTGTCGCGGAACCAGTCGCGGATCTCGTGCGCCGAGTGGGTGAAGTAGTCGATCTCCCCCAGCAGCGGCCCGTA
>DATIVB010000242.1:0-2907 GCA_035466375.1 Chondromyces sp. | reverse complement strand
CAGGCCGAACTCCA
The DNA here is from genome assembly GCA_035466375.1 of Chondromyces sp. Lineage (GTDB taxonomy): Bacteria > Acidobacteriota > Thermoanaerobaculia > Thermoanaerobaculales > Sulfomarinibacteraceae > Sulfomarinibacter. The sequence continues at coordinate 2,893 of DATIVB010000242.1, read as the reverse complement.
TGGCGTTGATGAGCTGGATGGCCACGGCGCGGCGGACGGACTCCTGGGTGGGAGTGGTAATGGCCTCGTCGTAGGCGTTGGTGTGCAGCGAGTTGCAGTTGTCGGCCATGGCGAGCAGGCCCTGCAGGGTGGTGCGGATGTCGTTGAACGAGATCTCCTGGGCGTGCAGCGAGCGGCCCGAGGTCTGGATGTGGTACTTGAGCTTCTGCGAGCGTTCGTTGCCGCCGTAGCGGTTGCGGATGGCGATGGACCAGATGCGCCGCGCCACCCGGCCAATGACGGTGTACTCGGGGTCCATGCCGTTGGAGAAGAAGAAGCTCAGGTTGTGGGCGAAGTCGTCGATGTGCATGCCGCGGGCGAGGTAGGTCTCGACGTAGGTGAAGCCGTTCGACAGGGTGAAGGCAAGCTGGGTGATCGGGTTGGCCCCGGCCTCGGCGATGTGGTAGCCGGAGATGGAGACCGAGTAGAAGTTGCGGACATCGCGGTCGCAGAAGAACTGCTGGATGTCGGCCATCATCCGCAGCGCGAACTCGGTGGAGAAGATGCAGGTGTTCTGGGCCTGGTCCTCTTTGAGGATGTCGGCCTGGACGGTGCCGCGGATGACCTTCATGGTGGCGGCGAGGACCTCGTCCCACTCGCCCTCGGCGAGCAGGGGCTCGAGGGCCTCCCAGTCCTTGCCGTCGACGACGGGCTGGAAGGCGGCCTCGGGCTTGGCCTTGAGGCGGCCCGACTCGATGAGCCGCTTGCGCGCCTGCTGGCGGGCGGCGGCGTTGAAGAACATGGCGAGGATCATGGGCGCCGGGCCGTTGATGGTCATGGAGACCGAGGTGGTGGGGTCGCAGAGGTCGAAGCCGGCGTAGAGCCGCTCCACGTCCTCGACGGTGCAGATGGAGACGCCCGACTCGCCGACCTTGCCGTAGATGTCGGGCCGGGTGTCGGGGTCGGCGCCGTAGAGGGTGACCGAGTCGAAGGCGGTGGAGAGGCGGGTGGCGGGCTGGCCCTCGGCCAGCAGGTGGAAGCGCCTGTTGGTGCGCTCGGGGCCGCCCTCGCCGGCGAACATGCGGGTCGGAAGCTCCTGGGTGCGCTTCAAGGGGAACACGCCGGCGGTGTAGGGGAAGGCGCCGGGGACGTTCTCCAGGAACAGGTAGCGCAGGATGCCGGGCCAGGTGATGCGCAGCGGAAGCTGCACCTTGGGCACCTCGGTGCCGGCCAACGAGGTGGAGGTGAGGGGGACGCGGATCTCTTTGCCGCGCACGGTGTAGGTGAACTCGGAGCCCGCGTAGTCCTGGCGGATCCGCGGCCAGGCGGCGATCAGCTCGCGCGAGTCGTGCTCCAGCTGGTGGCCGAGGCGGCGGATCTCGGCGTCGAGGTCGGCGAGCTGCGGCTCGGCGGTCACCCCGGCGGCGGTGATCTCCTCGAACAGCCGCCACAGGTCCTCGATGGAGCCGTCGCCGTTGCGGGCGGAGAGGATGGCGCGCGCGCCCACCAGCTGGTAGAGCTTGGCCGCCATCTGGATCTGCCCCTCGGCCCACGCCTTGTAGCCGCGCACCCCGAGGGCGATGTCGCGCAGGTAGCCCGCGCGCTCGCCGGGGATCACCGGGTGGCGGCGCGGCTCGCCGGCGGGCACGGCGGCGGTGCCCTCCAGCGACCAGTGCCCGCCGAACTTCTCGGCGAGGGCGTTCACCAGCCCCTGGTAGAGAGCGTTGACGCCGTGGTCGTGGAACTGGCTGGCGATGGTGGCGTAGACCGGAAGCTCGGCGTCGGGCGGGCCCTCGAAGAGCTCGTGGGCGCGGCGGTACTGCTTGCGCACGTCGCGCAGGGCGTCGAGCGCCTGCGGGCGGTCGAACTTGTTGATGGCCACGAAGTCGGCGTAGTCCAGCATGTCGATCTTCTCGAGCTGCATGGCGGCGCCGTACTCGGGGGTCATGACGTAGAGCGAGAGGTCGGAGATGTCGACGATCTCGGAGTCGGCCTGGCCGATGCCCGAGCTCTCGACGATGATGAGGTCGAAGCCCGCAGCCTGGCAGACGGCGATCGACTGCTCGATGTGCTTGCTGAGGGCGCGGTGGGCCTGGCGGGTGGCCAGCGAGCGCATGAAGACGCGGTCGGAGCCGAGGGCGTTCAGGCGGATGCGGTCGCCGAGCAGGGCGCCGCCGGTCTTGCGCTTGGTGGGGTCGATGGAGAGGATGGCGATGGTGCGCTCGGGGTCGTCGGCTAAGAAGCGCAGCACCAGCTCGTCGGTGAGCGAGCTCTTGCCGGCGCCGCCGGTGCCGGTGGTGCCGAGGACCGGAGCGGGGTTTTTCGGTTTCTTGATCTCGACCTCGAGGCCCTCCTCGACCCGGGTGATGGCGCGCGCCACCGCCAGCCAGCGCTCGGCGGTGTGGCCGAGGGGGCCGGTGGAGTCCATCTGCGCGGTGTCGAAGTCGGCGCGCTCGATCATGTGGTCGATCATGCCGTCGAGGCCGAGCCGGCGGCCGTCGTCGGGGGAGAAGATCTTGGTCACGCCGTAGGCCTCGAGCTCGGCGATCTCGCGCGGCACGATCACCCCGCCGCCGCCGCCGAAGACCTTGATGTGGGAGGCGCCTCGCTCTTTCAGCAGATCGACCATGTACTTGAAGAACTCGATGTGGCCGCCCTGGTAGGAGGAGACGGCGATGCCCTGCGCGTCCTCCTGGACGGCGGCGTCGACGATCTCCTTGACCGAGCGGTTGTGGCCGAGGTGGATCACCTCCGCGCCGTGCGCCTGCAGGATGCGGCGCATGATGTTGATCGCCGCGTCGTGGCCGTCGAACAGCGACGCCGCGGTCACGAAGCGGACCTTGTGGTGGGCCTGGTAGCGGTCAGGTTTCGGCATCCGCCCTCCCGCGAATTGGTTCGGGTCGATCATAGCAGG
>DATIVB010000241.1:0-5454 GCA_035466375.1 Chondromyces sp. | reverse complement strand
CCCTCGGCGGGGGCGGCGGGGTGATCATGGCCTGGCTGGTGACCCGCTTCGGCTTCGAGATCCCGTGGGCGTGGGCGCCCGGGCCGCCGGCCGCCGCCGTGGCTTTGACCATCGTCCTCAGCGTCGCCGCCGGCCTCGCCGCCAGCCTGCGCGCCCTGGCTGTGCGGCCCCTGGCCGTGCTCCGCCAGACCGGCTGAGGGCCCCCGCGGGCTCCGTTCGGGTCTTGACAATGTGCGATCCGAGCATTATAACTCAATAGTCGGTTTAACCAAATGGTTAGTTTGGAGTGCTGGATGACGATTGAAGCGCCGACCGCCGGCCCCCGCGAGCGCATCCTCGACGCCGCCTCGGCGGCGTTCGCCAGGCACGGCTTCGCCGGCGCACGGGTGGACGAGATCGCGATCCACGCCGGCGTCAACAAGGCGATGCTCTACTACCACGTGGGCGACAAACGGGCCCTCTACACCGCCGTCCTCATGCGCAACTTCGACCGCGTGCAGGCGGCCATTGGGCGGGCCCTGAAGACCACCGGCTCGGCGCGCGGCCGCCTCGAGGCGGTCATCGCGGCCCTCAGCGGCATGGTCCAGCAGTACCCCGACCACCCCCGCATCGTGCTGCGCGAGATCGCCTCCGGCGCGGCCAACCTGCCGCCCGAGGTCCTCGCCCGCATGCTGGAGGTGGTGGAGGTGGTGCGCGAACTGCTCGGGGAGGGGATGGCCGGCGGCGAGTTCCGGCGCCTCGACCCGGTGCTCACCCATCTCACCATCGTCGGCGCGGTGGTCTTCCTCAACGCAGTGGCGCCGGTGCGCCACCGCGCAGCGGAACTCGGCCCGGGCTTCGAGCTCCCGGAGGCCGACGCCGACGTAGCCGCCTTCCTCAACTCGATACTCCTCGACGGCATCGCCGTCGGCCCGGAACCCGGAGGTCACTGATGCGAATGAATCCGGCCGCGGCCCTCGCCGCTCTGATCACCGTCGTGTTGCTCGCCGCCTGCGGCGGCGGGAACGGCAACGGCCGCATCCATGCTTCGGGGCACGTCGAAGCCACCGAGGTCCGACTCGCCGCCACGGTCGGCGGCCGGCTGCTCGAGGCGCCCTTCGAGGAGGGCGACCACGTGACCGCCGGAGCGCTCGTGGCGCGGCTCGACACCGCCACGGCCGAGCACGCCCTCGCGCAGGCGCGGGCGACGGTGGACGCGGCCGACGCCCAGCTGCGGCTGCTGCTCGCCGGCACCCGCGCCGAGGACCTCAAGCGCGCGGAGGAGAACCTGGCCAGAGCGCAGGCCGAGCTCGACGCGGCGCTGCGCGACCTCGCCCGCCTCGAGGGCCTCGCCGAGCGCGGCACCGCCACCGAGAAGGCGCGCGACGACGCCGCCACCCGGCGCGAGGTCGCCGCCCGGGCGGTCGCAGGCGCGCAGGCCGAGGTGGACAAGCTCGTCAGCGGCCCGCGCAGCCAGGAGATCGAGGCGGCGCGGGCGCAGCGCGCCGCGGCCGAGGCGCAGGCGGCCGGCATCGAGCAGCAGATCCGGGACGCCACGGTCCCCGCCCCGCGCGACGGCGTGCTCATCGAGCGCGTCGCCGAGCCCGGCGAGGTGCTGCCGCCCGGAGCGACGATCGCGATCCTGGTGGACCTGGCGCGACCCTGGCTCGAGGTGTGGGTCGGCGAGCCGTCGCTGGCCTCAATCCGGCTCGGCGACCCGGTGGAGGTGCGGGTGGACGGCCACGACGGCGCCCTCCAGGGCACCGTGGCCTTCATCTCCGATGTCGCCGAGTTCACGCCCAAGAACGTGCAGACCCCGGAGGAGCGCGCCAAGCTGGTGTTCCGGCTCAAGGTGGCGCTCGACAACGAGGACGGGCTCTTCAAGCCCGGCATGCCCGCCGACGCCTGGTTCGGCGGCCAGCCGTCGGGGGCGGGCGGATGAGCGACCCGCCCGTGCTCGCCGCCCGCGGGCTCGAGGTCCGCTACGGCGCCACCGAGGCGGTGCGCGGGGTGTCCTTCGAGGTCGCCCGGGGCGAGGTCCTGGGCCTGATCGGTCCCGACGGGGCCGGCAAGACCTCGACGCTGCGGGTGCTGGGAGGCCTGCTGCGGCTGTCCGCGGGGTCAGCGGAGGCGTTGGGAGCGCCGTGCTGGGAGCAGCGGCGGGCCCTCCACCACCGGCTCGGCTACCTGGCGCAGCGCTTCGCGCTCTACGGCGACCTCACGGTGGACGAGAACGTCCAGTTCTTCGCCCTGATGTACGGCGTCCCAGCCTGGCGCGACCGCCGCACCCGACTGCTCGAGCTGGTCGGCCTCGACCGCTTCCGCAACCGCCTCGCCGACAAGCTCTCCGGGGGCATGAAGCAGAAGCTGGCCCTGGCCTGCACCCTGATCCACTCGCCGGAGGTGCTGCTGCTCGACGAGCCCACCACCGGCGTCGACCCCGTGACCCGCCGCGAGCTCTGGCGGCTGCTGGCGGAGCTGGTGGGCGACGGTCTCACCCTGGTGGTGGCCACCCCCTACCTCGACGAGGCGGAGCGCTGCACGCGCGTGGTCCTGATGCACCGCGGCGAGGTGCTCGCCGACGGCCGACCCGCCGCGATTCCCGACCGCATGCCCGGCACGGTGGTCGCGGTCGTCGCCGCCGACCGCAACGCTGCGGCAGCGGCCCTCGAGGGCGTTTCGGAGATCGCCGACGTCGCGGTGTTCGGTGTCGCCCTCCACGTGCGCGTCGACGAGGCGGCCGAGCGCGCACAGCAACGGGTGCGGCGGCTGCTGGCCGAGGCCGGCGTCGACGCCGAGGTTCGCGCCGTGCCGGCGACGCTGGAGGACGCCTTCCTCTACCTGACGACCCATGAAACAAGGCGCGCGGAGGCGACATGAAGTACGTGGTGTCCTGCCTGATGACCCTGTTGCTCGGCCTTCCGGTCGCCGCCGAGGTGCTGTCCCTGGATGCGGAAGAGGCGGTCGAGCTGGCGCTGGCGGCGTCCCACCGCAGGGCCGCGGCCGAATCCCGGGTCGAGGCCGCCACCGAGCGGACGGCGGCCGCCGATGCACGGCGCCTGCCGACTCTCGACCTCGAGGCCAGCGTGGCGCGCCGCAGCTCGGTGCCCGAAACCGCCTTCCCGGAGTCGATCCCGGACATCGGGGGCTTCGTGCTCTTTCCCAGCATCGAGAACACCTACCGCACCGGGTTGGTTGTCAACCAACGCCTGTGGACCGGCGGCGCCATCTCACAGTCGCGCGAGGCGGCGCGGCACGACGAGACGGCGACCGAGGCCGAGGCGGCAACGGTGGCGGCCGACCTCCGCTACGAGGCCCGCACGGCGTACTGGAACGCGGTAGCAGCCGCCGCCGCTCTCGACGCGGCCCGCGCGGAGATGGAACGCGCCGGACGCTTGCTCGAGGACGCGCGCGGGCTGCGCGCCGCCGGCATGGCGGTGCGTGCCGACGAGCTGGGTGCGGAAGCACGCCTCGCGGGGGGCGAGGTGCGCGTGATCGAGGCCGAGGCCGAGGCCGCCAACCGCCTGGCCGGCCTGCGCTCCCTCCTCGGCCTGCCGCCGGGATCCGAGATCGAGCTCGCCGAGAGCATTTCGCGCCTTCCTGCCGGACCTCCCGCACTCGGGACGCTCATCGCGGACGCGACTTCGAACCGGCCGGAGATTGCGGTCCTGACGGCTCGCCGCGACGCCCTCGCGAGCCGCAGCGCGGCCGTCGCGGCCCCGGGACGCCCCCAGGTGTCGCTGGCGGCCCGCTGGGACGTGGCGCGGCCCAACGAGCGCTACCTGCCGCTCGAGGACCAGTGGAACTCGAGCTGGAGCGTCGGCGTCGTCGCAGGCTGGCGGGTCTTCGACGGCGGCCGCATCGGCGCCGAGGCGGCGGCCGTGGACGCCGAACGCGCCGCGCTGCAGGCTGATCTCGGCGAGCTTGAGCGGCGCATCGCCCTCGAGGCCGAAACCACGCGTCGCGCCCTCGAGGCGGCCCTCGCCGCCGAGCGCGCCGCCGCCGCCGCGGTTGCCGCCGCCGCGGCGCGGGAATCGGACAGCCGCGACCGCTACACCTCGGGTGTCGCCACCGTGTCGGAGGTGCTGGACGCCCAGGCCGAACTCGCCGAGGCCGAGCTGGCGCTGGTGCGCGCGCGCAGCTCGGCGTGGGTCGCCGAAGCCGGCCTGCGTCGAGTGGTGGGGCGGTGAACGCGCCGGCCCCCCAGGACGCGGGCGAGCCGGTGGTCAGCGCCCGCGAGCTGACCCGGACCTTCGGCGACTTCGTGGCCGTCGACTCCGTGTCCTTCGAGGTCGCGCGCGGCGAGATCTTCGGCTTCCTCGGCTCCAACGGCGCCGGCAAGACCACCACCATCCGCATTCTGTGCGGGCTGCTGGAGCCCTCCGGCGGCAGCGCCACCGTGGCCGGGTTCGACGTGGCGACCCAGCGCTCCGCGATCAAGACCCGGATCGGCTACATGTCGCAGCGCTTCTCCCTGTACGGTGACCTCACGGTCGACGAGAACCTGCGCTTCTGGGGCGGCGCCTACCGCTTGTGGGGCCGCGAGCTCGAGGAGCGGCGGCGGTGGGCGGTGGAGGCCTCGGACCTCGAGGCGAGCCGCAGCGCCCTGGTGCGCGACCTGCCCGGCGGCTTCAGGCAGCGGCTGGCCCTGGGCTGCGCGCTGCTGCACGAGCCGCCGGTGGTGTTTCTCGACGAGCCCACCGGCGGCGTCGACCCCGAGGCCCGGCGCCGCTTCTGGGACCTCATCGACGAGCTCTCGGCCGGCGGCACCACCGTCTTCGTCACGACCCACTCCATGGACGAGGCGGAGCGCTGCCACCGGGTTGCCTTGATGCATGCAGGCAAGCTGCTCGCTCTCGACACGATCTCGGAGTTGAAGACCATCTTCCCGTCCGACAGCGTGCTCGAGGTGTCCTGCCCGCGGCCGGCAGAGGCATTGGAAAGCCTGGAGGACGCGCCCGGAGTCGAGGACGTGTCGCTGTTCGGCGACCGGCTGCACGTGGTGGTCGATCGGCCGCAACGCGCCGCCGCGGTCAAGGACGCGCTCGACGAGGGCGGCTTCTCCCCCGCGTCTCTCGAGGCGGTGGCGCCGTCGCTCGAGGACGTCTTCCTCAAGGTCATCCGCGACGCGGATGCGCCGGCCGGGTCATGATCCGCCGGATCCTCGCCGTCGGCGTCAAGGAGCTCCTGCAGCTCAAGCGCGACTGGCGCACCGCGCTCGCGCTGCTCGGCATGCCGGTCGTGCTGCTGATGATCTACGGCTATGCCCTGAGCTTCGACGTTCAGGACATCCGCCTCGCCGTGGTCGACCGGTCGCACAGTCGGGTCTCGCGGGACCTCGTCGACGCATTTCTCGTCAGCCGGTACTTCGTCGCGGTCGCGGCCCTCGACGATGTCCGCGCCGTCGATGCGCTGATCGATCGCGGGACGGCCCAGGCAGCGTTGGTGATCCCGGAGGACTTCGCCGCCGACCTG
>DATIVB010000240.1:0-13115 GCA_035466375.1 Chondromyces sp. | reverse complement strand
GCTCGAGGTGCAGCGCATCGACGAGCGCTCCGACGGCGGCCTGCTCGCCGAGCTCTTCGAGATGACCGCCGAGCCGCTCCTGATCGATCCGACCTTCATCATGGACTTCCCGCGCGACATCTCGCCCTTCGCCAAGTCGCGCCCGGACGATCCCGACACCGTCGAGCGCTACGAGCTCTTCATCGGCGGGATGGAGCTGGCGAACGCCTTCACCGAGCTCAACGACCCGGACGAGCAGCGCCGCCGCCTCGAGGCGCAGGCCCGGGCGCAGGGCGGGGTCGTCGACGAGGACTTCGTGCTCGCCATGGAGCACGGCATGCCGCCGACCGGCGGCGAGGGCATCGGCATCGACCGTCTGGTGATGCTGCTGGCCAACCTGCAGTCGATCCGCGACGCGATCCTCTTCCCGCAGCTGCGGCCCCGGGAGTGAAGGGGGTGGCGATGGGCGCGGTCGGCGGTTGCGGAAAGGTGCGCGGCCGTGCGCCGTTCCGGACACCTGTCCGGAAATCCGGAGACGGGTCTCTCTGAGATGTCGGCCGAGCTGCACCTGGCGCGCCGCTACCTGATCGGGCTCAGGCGCCGCACCCACGTCGCCACCGTGACCCTGATCTCGATGATCGGCCTCGGCCTCGGGGTGCTGGCTCTGGTGGTGACACTGTCGCTGCTCGAGGGTTTCCAGTCGAGCATCCGGAGCGAGCTCGTCGCCCGCGCGACCCACGCCCGGGTGGAGCCGCGGGAGGGGCGCCGTCTGCAGCAGCCCGCTGAGCTGGCGTCCGTCTTGCATCAGGCGTTCCCCCAGGTGGAGATGGTTCAGGTAGTACGCGGGACCTGTCTGGTTTCGTCGGCCTCGGATGCCGTTCCGGCATCGGTGACCGGCCGCTCTGACGCGCTGCAGGTGTCGGTGGATCGCATCCTCGCCGGCCGCCTCGGCCTCGGCCGCGGCGACCGGATCCAGGTCGTGTCGCCGCGGCAGCGGATGACGCCGATGGGCCCGCTGCCGGTGCGCTCGACGGCGGAGGTCGCCGCGGTCGACGCCCCCGCGCCGGGCGCCGAGGAGGGCGCGGTCGTGCTGCCGCTCGCGCTCGCCCAACGCCTGCTGTGGGGCGAGGCCGTCGTCGAGGCCATCGAGCTGCGCGATGCGGCCGACCCGTGGCAGCTGGGCGGCAGGGCCCGCGCCGTGCTCGAGGCGCGGGGCGCAGCGGTCGAGGTGCGCGGCCTCGAGGAGCTGCACCGCCCGCTGCTGCTGGCGCTCGCTCTGGAACGGGTCATGATATTCGTCGCCGTCGGCCTCATGCTGGTGGTCGCCGCGCTCAACCTGCTGTGCAACGTCGCCATGGTCGCGGCCGAGAAACGCATCGACCTGGCGGTCCTGGCCGGGATCGGCCTGTCGCCGCGCGCTCTGCGGCGGCTGTTCCTGATGCTCGGCATCGGCATCGGTGCCGTCGGCTCGACCGCAGGTGCAGCGCTCGGCGTCGCCACCGCGCTGCTGCTCGATCGCACCGGGGCGCTGCCGCTGCCGCGCGGCGTGTTCGCGGCGTCCTCGGTGCCGTTCCGGGTCGAGCCCGGCATGGTGGCGGTGGTCATGGCGGTGGCTCTGACGCTGGCCGCCGCGGCCTCCTGGCTCCCGTCCCGCCTGGTGGCGCGGCGCGACCCGGCGGAGGGGCTGCGCTATGAGTAGCGGTGCGGCCCTGGTCGAGCTGCGGGGCGTCGGCAAGGGCTTCGGCGCCGGTCCGACCAGGGTCGACGTCCTCAGGGACCTCGACCTCGAGGTCCCGGCAGGCCGGCTGCTGGCGGTCGTCGGGCCCTCCGGAGTCGGCAAGAGCACGCTGCTGCACCTCGTGGGCCTTCTCGACCGACCGGACGCGGGGACGTTGCAGCTGGAGGGCCGCGACGTCGGCGCCCTCGACGGCGAGGAGCGCGCCCTCCTGCGCAACCGGTTGGTCGGCTTCGTCTTTCAGCATCACTACCTGCTCGACGAGCTCGACGCGCTCGACAACATCGCGCTGCCGCTGCGCATCGCGGGCCGGCGGGCCCCTGCCGCCCGGGCGCGGGCGTCCGAGCTGCTGGAGGCGGTCGGCTTGAGCGACCGCGGGCACCACTACCCGGACCAGCTGTCGGGCGGCGAGCAGCAGCGGGTCGCGGTGGCCAGGGCGCTGGCGATGCAGCCGCGGCTGCTGCTCGCCGACGAACCCACCGGCAACCTCGACCGCGCGAACTCGGAGCAGGTCTTCGCGCTGGTCCGCGAGCTCCATTTGAAGGCCGGATTGACATCAATTATAGTGACCCACGACGAAGAGCTGGCCCGCATGTGCGACGGTATCTTCCGCCTCGCGCCTGCGGGCGAACGTTTTGAACATGTTTGAACGATTCAACGAACACGTCAGGCGAAGCCTGTTCTTCGCTCGCTACGAGGCGAGCCGGGTGTCGAGCCGTTCGATCTCGACCCGGCACGTCCTGCTCGGCATGCTGCGCGAGGCCGACCCGACCTTCACCGCCCTCCTGGAGCGCAAGGGCCTGGACGCGCGCGAGCTCCGCGCTCAGCTGCTCGGCGAGCACGTGAGCGTCGAACGCGTCAGCACCTCGCCGGACCTGCCGCTGGCGGAGGAGACCAAGAAGGCGCTCGCGTACGCCGTCCACGAGGCCGAGAGCATGGGCCACGCCAACGTCGGCTCCGAGCACATGGTGCTCGGGCTGCTGCGGGTCGAGGGCTCGACCGCCGCCCAGTACCTCACGGCGCGCGGCGTCGAGCTCTTCCAGCTCCGGGAGGAGACGGTGCGACGCGGCCGCGAGCTCGAGGCCGAGGCCTCGGCGCAGGCGACGCCCCACATCTCGGAGTACTCGCGGGACCTCACCCTGATCGCTTCCGAGGGCGGCTTCGACCCCCTCATCGGGCGCGAGCAGGAGGTCGAGCGGATGGTGCAGATCCTCAGCCGCCGGACCAAGAACAACCCGCTGCTGCTGGGCGAGTCCGGGGTCGGCAAGACGGCCATCGTCGAGGGGCTGGCGACCCGCATCGTCGAGGGCGCGGTGCCGATGCTGCTCGCCGACCGCCGCATCCTGGCTCTCGATCTGTCGCTGCTGGTCGCGGGCACCAAGTACCGGGGCCAGTTCGAGGAGCGCCTGAAGGGCCTGCTCAAGGAGCTCCTCGAGCACCGCGAGATCATCATTTTCATCGACGAGATCCACTCGCTCATCGGCACCGGTTCGGCGGAGGGTTCGCTGGACGCCGCCAACATCATCAAGCCGGCCCTGTCCCGCGGCGAAATCACCTGCATCGGCGCCACCACCGTCCGCGAGTACCGCAAGTACGTGGAAAAGGACCGCGCCCTGTCGCGGCGCTTCCAGGCGGTGACGATACGGCAGCCGAACGAGGAGGAGACGATCACGATTCTCGAAGGGGTGCGAAGCCGGTACGAGGAGTTTCACGGCGTGCGCTACACCGACGACGCCATCAAGGTGGCGGTCGCCAACGCCGGGCGCTACATCACCGACCGCGCGTTCCCCGACAAGGCCATCGACGTGATCGACGAGGCCGGTGCCCGGGTCAAGCTGCGCCAGGTCGCGTCGACCTCCTCGCTGCGCGGCGTGCAGCGCGAGATCCGCAACGTCGTCACGAACATGAAGGACGCCATTTCGCGCAAGGAGTTCGAGCACGCCGTCGAGCTGCGCGAGGAGGAGCTCAGGCTCCGCGAGGAGCTCGAGATGCTCGAGAGGACGCATGCCGAGGAGCCGCCGGAGCGGGTCGTGGTACGGCGCTCCGACGTCGAGGAGGTGGTGGCCTCGTGGACCGGCATCCCCGTGACGTCCATCGGCGAGGACGAGGCCGACCGGCTGCGGCGGATGGAGGAGATCCTGCGCCAGCGTGTGGTCGGCCAGGACGACGCCATCGCAGCGGTCGCCCGCGCCATCCGACGCAGCCGGCTCGGGGTCACCAGCCCCAACCGTCCGATCGGCTCGTTCATCTTCCTGGGGCCCTCCGGCGTCGGCAAGACGGAGGTCGCGCGCCAGCTCGCCGGCTTCCTGTTCCAGGACCCCCGACGCCTGGTGCGCTTCGACATGTCGGAGTACATGGAGAAGCACACCGTGTCGCGCCTCATCGGATCGCCGCCCGGATACGTCGGCTTCGAAGAGGGCGGGCAGCTCTCCGAGCAGGTGCGCCGCAACCCGTACTCGGTCGTCCTCCTCGACGAGATCGAGAAGGCCCACCCGGACATCTACAACCTGCTGCTGCAGGTGCTCGAGGACGGGCGGCTGACCGACAACTACGGCAACGTCATCGACTTCACGAACTCCCTCATCATCATGACCTCCAACCTCGGTGGTCGCGACCTTGTCGACGGCGACCGGGTCGGCTTCACGCGCGGGACCCCGGGCATCGGGATCGCCCAGGTGCGCGATCTGGTAGACCGCGAGCTGCGGCGCCACTTTCCGCCCGAGTTCATCAACCGCCTCGACGAGGTCATCGTCTTCGGCGCCCTCGAAGCTTCGAGCCTGATCGAGGTGGCGCGTCTGCTGCTGGCAGAGACCGCCGAGGTGATGCGGCAGAAGAACGTGCACATCGAGTTCGAGCCGGAGGTCGCCGGCTGGCTGCTCGACCGGTGCGGCGTCGACCCCCAGGCCGGCGCCCGGCCCCTGCGGCGACTGGTCAAGCAGTGGGTCGAAGACGCGGTCGCCGACTTCCTGATTCAGCACAGGTACGAGGACGGGATGGACCTGCGGGTGAGCGTGCAGCGCGACCGACCCGTCGTCGAGGTGGGGAGCGGCAGCCCGGTGGCTCAGGGACAGGACGCGCCGTGAGGGCGGCACGGATCGCGCTCGCGTGCTGCGCGGCGATCGCAGCCTGTCTGGGCGTGGCGGCTGCGGCCGACGCGCCCGTCATCCGCGACATCGTGGTCGAGGGAGGCGTGACGCTCACCGTCGACACGGTCTCGTACTACCTCGGCCTCGAGCCGGAGGACCCCCTGGACAGGGAGCTCGTCGTCGAAGGCTACCGCCGCCTGTGGGACTCGGGGCTGTTCGAGGACCTGAGCATCGAGGCCGAAGATCACGGCGACGGCACCGTGACCCTGTACGTCGTGGTCACCGAGAGGCCGTTCGTGTCCACGGTCAACTTCGAGGGCAACAAGAAGCTCAAGACCACCGACCTCAAGGACAAGCTCGACGAGCTGGGAATCGAGATCCCCCGCAACATGCCTTTGAGCATGGCGCAGCTGTCGCGCATCGAGTCCGCGATCAAGCAGATCTACGACGCCGAGGGCTTTCGCTCCGCGACTGTCGACTACAGGGTGCAGGACCTCGGCAAGAACAAGCGCGAGGTTGTGTACGTCATCGACGAGGGAGCCAAGGTCAAGATCGCCGACATCGACTTCGTCGGCAACCAGGTGTTCACCGACCGCAAGCTGCGCGGGGTCCTCGACAAGGTCAAGGAGAAGGGCCCGCGGTACTTCTTCGGCGAGAAGATCATCTTCACCAAGGAAGCGTGGGACGAGGATCGCGACAACCTGCGCGATTTCTACCAGAACAACGGCTACATCGACATCAAGGTCGGCGAGCCGGTGCTCGACCTGGTCGCCAAGAACCCCGATGCCGAGACCCTCAAGAAGAAGAAGTACAAGATGTTCGTGACGATCCCGGTGGAGGAGGGCGAGCCCTACGTCCTGGGCTCGTTCGACATCAGCGGGGTCGAGGTGTACAACCCCGAGGCGCTGAAGCGGGCCTTCGAGGTCAAGCCGGGAGAGACCTACAACCACAAGGTCATCGAAAACGGCATGGAGAAGGTCCGCGACAGCTACCACAACACGGGCTACGTCTATGCCTACACCAACGAGACCTGGACCCGGCGCGAGGACGAGGACCACGTCGTCGACGTGACCGTCGACGTCTTCGAGGGCGACCGGTTCCAGCTCGGAAGACTCGAGTTCGTCGGCAACACCAACACCCGCGACAAGGTGTTGCGGCGCGAGTTCCGGATCGCCGAGGGCCAGTACATGAACATGGCCGTCTTCCGGGCCTCGGTGTTCAAGGTCAACGCGCTCGGCTTCTGGAAGCTCGAGGAGGAGCCGCTCGATTTCGATTTCGACGACGAGGCCAAGAGGGTCAACGTCAAGGTCAAGGGCAACGAGGTCGGCCGCAACGATGTCCAGTTCGGCGCCGGCTACTCCGAGCTCGACGGCTTCTTCGTGCAGGGCCAGTTCAACACCCGCAACTTCCTCGGCCGCGGCAACTCGGTTGGCGTGTCGCTGCAGGTCGGCAGACGCTCCGACCTGTACTCCTTGAGCTACACCGAGCCCTACTTCCTCGACCGGCGCATCCTGCTCGGCGCTTCGATCTACAAGTCCGCCATCGACGTGCAGCAGATCGGGTTTTCGAGCTACGAGCGGGAGACCACGGGTTTCACCGTCTCCACCGGTCTCGGCGTCGGCCCGTTCTCGTCGGTGTCGGCCATCATCTCGTTCCAGGACGACTTCTCCCGCTTCCTGATCACCCGCGGAGGCGGTCTCGGCGATCCCACCGGCGGCCACGTGCCGCCGCAGGACATCCCGCCCATCGACGGCGCCGTCTTCGATCGGGCGTTCGAGACCTTCACCGGCAAGATCCACGCCCTGACCCCCGGCTACAACCGCGACAGCCGGGACGATCCCTTCGACACCAGCCGCGGCGAGGCGTTCTACGCTCGCCTGCGTCTCGCGGGCCTGCTGCTCGGCGGGGACTTCGAGTACATACGCCCCGAGTTCGGCTACACCCGCTTCATCCCCAGGGGCCGGCGGCAGACCCTGGCCTTCCACGCGGAGGGCGGTCAGTTCTTCACGGTGAATGACTCCGACATCCCGATCTACGAGCGCTACCGGCTCGGCGGCGATCGCTCGCTGCGCGGCATTCCCTACTACTCGGTCCTGCCGCGGACCGAGGAGGGTCTCTACTTCGTCACCCCGGGCGGATCGCGGCAAGGCGGCGACCGCTACTGGCAGCTCAATCTCGAGTACCAGTTCCGGGTCGGCGGGCCGGTCAAGCTCGTGACCTTCTTCGATGCGGGAAACACCTACCACGAGCAGCAGGGCTGGGACCTCAGCCTGTGGCGGCGGACCGCGGGTCTCGAGATGCGCATCTTCCTGCCCATCTTCCAGGCGCCGATCCGCTTCATATACGGTTACAATCTGGACCCGTTCCCGGACGAGAGCGACAGCGACTTCCAGTTCTCGATCGGGACCACGTTCTAAATTTCAAGGCATGGAGGACATCGAAATGAATCGTACAGTTGTTCGCGCGGCGGTGGTGGGCCTGCTGGTGGTGCTCTCGGCGCTG
This sequence comes from Chondromyces sp., assembly GCA_035466375.1. Lineage (GTDB taxonomy): Bacteria > Acidobacteriota > Thermoanaerobaculia > Thermoanaerobaculales > Sulfomarinibacteraceae > Sulfomarinibacter. Next base: position 5,813 of record DATIVB010000240.1, on the reverse strand, counting down.
CCCGCGGCGGCGCAGGCCAAGGTGGCGGTGATCGACGTGCAGCGGGTGGTGACCGAGTCGGACCCCGGTAAAGAGGTCATGCAGCGGCTCAAGGCCCTGACCGACTCCAAGGCGCAGCGGGGACAGGTGCTGCAGCAGGAGCTCGCGGCCCTGCAGGACCAGTTCAACAAGCAGCGTTTCACCGTTTCGGAGGCGCGCCAGGCGGAGATGAGCAAGGAGATCGAGGACAAGCAGATCGCCATCCGCCGCTTCCAGGACGACGCCCAGCGAGAGGTCTCGGACGCGCAGCGCCGTGAGCTGGGCAGCCTCGAGGAGCGCATCCTCCCGATCATCAACGCCGTCGGTCAGGAGCGCGGGCTGACCCTGATCTTCAACAAGTTCCAGTCCGGCCTCGTCTACGCGGACGAGACCATCGACATCACCGACGAGGTGATCCAACGGTTCAACAAGATCCAGTGAGCACGCCGCAGCGTCTCGAAGACCTCGCCCGGGCCCTGTCGGCCGAGCTGGTCGGCGACGGCGACCACGTCGTGGCCGGGGTCCGTCCGTTGTCGAGCGCGGGGGAAGAGCACCTGAGCTTCCTCCACAACCCGAAGTACCTCGACGAGGCGCGGTCGTCCGGGGCGGGCGCCATTCTGGTCGCGGACGCAGGGGCCTTGCCGGGGCGCAACCTGCTGGTGTGCCCCGAGCCCTACCTGGCGCTGGCGCGGGCGCTCGAGATCTTCCACCCCGCCGAGCGCCCCGAGCCCGGGGTCCACCAGTCGGCGGTGGTGGCCGCGGACGCCGTCATCGCGCCCGACGCGAGCATCGGCCCCCTGGTTGCAGTCGGCGCCGGCGCCCGGGTGGGCGAGCGCAGCGTGGTCGGAGCGGGGGCGGTCATCGGCCGTGATGCCGTCGTCGGTGCGGACTGCGTGCTGCACCCGCGGGTCGCGGTGCTCGATCGCTGCCGCGTCGGCGACCGCTGCGTGCTGCACTCGGGGGTGGTGCTCGGCTCGGACGGCTTCGGCTTTGCCACCGTCGGCGGCGTCCACCACAAGGTGCCGCAGGTGGGCACGGTGGTGCTCGAGGACGATGTCGAGCTCGGGGCCAATGTCTGCGTCGACCGTGCGGCCCTCGGCGAGACCCGCATCGGCCGCGGCACCAAGGTGGACAACCTCGTACAGATCGCCCACAACGTCCGCATCGGCGAGCACTGTCTGCTGGTGGCGCAGGTCGGGATCTCCGGCTCGACCACCATCGGCCACCACTCGGTGTTCGCCGGCCAGGCCGGGTGCTCGGGCCACCTGACGATCGGCAGCGGCGTCGTGGCCGCCGCCCGGGCCGCGGTGTTCAAGGACGTCGCCGACGGCATGACCGTGGCGGGCACGCCGGCGCGGCCGCACCGTGAGTGGTTGAAGGCCAATGCCAACCTGCAGCGGCTCGACCGGCTTCGCGAGAGGGTCAAAGATCTCGAGGATAGGCTGGCCGCCTTGGAAGGTTCCGAGCGATGAAGGACATCAGTGAGATTCTCAAGGTCATGCCGCACCGCTACCCCTTCCTCCTCATCGACCGGGTGCTGGAGATGACCGAGACCACCATCCGCGCGGTCAAGAACGTGACCATCAACGAGCCGCACTTCACGGGGCACTTCCCCGAGGTGCCGGTGATGCCGGGGGTGCTGGTGGTCGAGGCGATGGCGCAGGCCGGCGGTTTCCTGCTCTTTTCACAGGTCGAGGACCGGGACGGCAAGCTCATCTACTTCACCGGCATCGACAACTGCCGCTTCCGGAAACCGGTCATCCCCGGCGACCAGATCGTGTTCGAGATCGAGCTGGTGGCGAAGCGCAGGACCTTCGCCAAGATCCACGGCCGCGCGTTGGTCGACGGCGAGGTGGTGTGCGAGGCGGACATGTTGTCCGCGATGGGGGATCGTTCATGACAGCCCGAATCCACGCAACGGCGATCGTCGACCCGGCGGCGGAGCTCGCCGAAGGCGTGTCGGTCGGGGCCTACTCAGTGATCGAGGCCGGTGTGATCATCGGCCCGGACTGCGAGATCGGCCCCTTCTGCCGCATCGCCACCGGCGTTTCGGTAGGCGAGCGCAATCGCTTCGAGAGCCACTGCTCGGTGGGTGCGCCGCCGCAAGATCTCAAGTTCGCGGGCGAGGCCACCCGGCTCGAGATCGGCCACGACAACTGGTTCCGCGAGTTCGTCACCCTGCACCGCGGCACTCCCGGCGGCGGCGGCGTGACGCGGATCGGCGACAAGAGCCTGTTCATGGCCTACGCCCACGTGGCGCACGACTGCCGGGTGGGGTCGCAGACGATCTTCGCCAACAACGCGACCCTGGCGGGCCACGTCGAGGTCGGCGACTTCGCGACCGTGGGCGCCATGTCGGCCGTGCACCAGTTCTGCCGTATCGGTGAGCACGCCTTTCTCGGTGGTTTCACCGCCGCCAGCCAGGACTGCCTGCCGTTCATGACCACGGTCGGCAACCGGCCGGCCAAATGCTATGGGCCCAACGTCATCGGCCTCGAGCGTAAGGGCTTTTCCAAAGAACGGCGGTCGGCCTTGCGGAGCCTGTGGCGTCTGCTCCACAACCCGAAGCTCACCACCACCCAGGCCGTCGAGCGCGCCCGCGAGGAGCTCGGCGGTCAGCCCGACGTCGAGTTCGTGCTCGAGTTCATGGCCTCCTCGAAACGCGGCGTCATCCTCGGCTGAGCCGCGAACCGGCGTCTGCGGCACTACCCGCCCGGTTGAACCACAGAGCGCACAGAGCCGCCCGCCCCCCACGTCGCAACCACGAAGACACGAAGTCACCAAGGAATTCACGAAGCCCCCCGCCCGCCCGAATAACGCAGAGGCGCAGAGCCGCAGAGCCGCAGAGCCGCCCACCCGCCCTTTCGAACGCAAAGACGCAAAGACGCAAAGCCCGACCATCCCTCCCCCCCGCGCAAAGACGCGGCAACGAGCCACGAGACCTCAGCGACGTGGCGAGGTCTGCGGCCGTCGGACGGCCGAAGACCGCCGTGTCGGGACTCCGTGTCGAACCCGAGCGTTCGCCCCGGAGTCCCGCCCCGGCGGCCCGCGCACTCGGAGAGCTCAGGCCTCGCCTCTCCTCACCTTCATTCAAGAGGTTGGAGACTGGGCCATCCCTGTAACTGACGGCAGGCAGGACGAACGGCAGAACCACCTCGCCGGTTCTCATCTTCATTCAAGAGGATGCAGAAGGGGCCGTCCCCACGGCTGACACTGGGAAGGGCGAGAGGCAGAACTGCCGTGCCCCGGGCACGGCGGCCGGTGAGAAGCGCGGCGACGACGAACGCTCGTGTTCGGAGTCCGCCCGCTTCTTACCGTCGGCAGGCGATCCGATCGCCTGCCGTTCTGCCGTCACGAGGCGGGAGAGCGCCCATGCGCGGCACCCGCCCCTTTGCGTCTTTGCGTTCGATCGGGCGGGTGGGTGGTCTTCGTGATTTCTTCGTGTCTTGGTGTCTTCGTGGTTGCGACGTGGGTGGCTGGGCTCTGTGCCCCCTCTGTGTTCTCTGTGCCTCTGTGGTTCAGGCGGGTGGGCGGAAATTCGAAATTCGAAACTCGAAATCAGCTCGCGCCCATCTCACAGATCCCGAGATCAGCCCGACCTTCGAACCTCAGACGCGCTTCAGAACCGGTAACCGAATCCGAGGCCGATGACCCACGGGCCCATGTCGATGGACACCGGCCCGGCGTCCTCGTCGCCGAGCTTCGCGCGGGCGTCGAGGCTGATGGCGAGGTAGCGGAGATCGAGATTGGCGTACCAGTGGCTGTCCCGGTGGTAGTTGACCCCGATCTGAGCCGCGACGCCGGGGTTGCCCTCGAAATCGAGTCGCTCCACTCCAGCCGCTTCGAGTTCGTCCGAGAGGCTGTAGATCGGCTCCGCCCACACGACTCCGAGGCCCACGTAGGGGTCCCACGGGCCGTACACCGGATGGTGGTACTGCGCAGTGACCGTCAGGGCCGGCAGCCACAGGGAGTCGCCGTCGAGGGTCCCGCCGCAGCAGGGCGGGTCGCCGACCAGGCGCAGGTGATGGCGCGACCCGGCGAGGGAGAGCGAGGCGCCGAAGCGCTCGCTGAACAACAGCGTGGCGTCAACGGCGAGCCCGCCGCCGGAGCTGAGGTCGAGAGTGCTGCCGGTGCTTCCGACCACGGCGCTGGGGTCGCCGCCCGGGACGTGCATTGCGCGTCCCGTCAGCATCCAATCGCCGTTCTGGGCGAAGCTGCTGCCGGCGGCCGCGAGCACGCAAACACACGCAAAGAAGATCGAGCGCCGCATCGGAGCCTCCTCAGTACACCTTGCCGAGGCGCTCGAGGGTGGTCTCGGCGCTGCCGGTCGCTGCCAGCATCTCGGCGGCCCCGCCGCCGAGGCCCGCGACCACCTCCTCGGCCGAGCTCGCGATTCGGCCGCCGACCAGAAACAGCGGCGTTCCGTTGGGGTCGATGTACATGCCGTCGGCAGGCGTCTCCGCGCGCAACCCCTCGTAACCGCCGGGCGGCTCGTCGGCCTCGACGATCGCCCACACCTTGGGATCGAGGTGGATGATCTCCACCTTTTCGTTCTGGTAGTCCTCGCGCAGGGTCTTCCAGCCGGGTGCCTCGAGATCGCCCAGCATGATCCAGATATTTCCCATGTCTGCCTCCGCGGCCGCATCATACCTTTTTCTGTTTCGACCCCGGCGGCCGAGCCGCCGGGGTCGAAACAGAAAAAGGGGAAGAAGGGGTCGAGGGAGATCAGGCGGGTTGGTCGTCGATCGCCTGCAGGGCCGCGAGCGCATTCAAGGGAATTCCGATGTGGTCGCGAGGGACCTGCGGCTCGCGTGGGTTGATGCGGACCAGGGTCGCCCCTGGGCGGCCGGCCACCCGCTCGCTCGTCATGCGGACCGTGGGTACCGCCGAGCCCGCGCCGAGCTCGACGACGGCCAGCCGTGCGCCCCTGACCGAGTCGAGCCAGCTCGCGAGCCGCTGCTCCTGCTCTGCGGCGCGGTCGGCCACCCAGTGCCAGTCGTTGAACATCAGGACATTGGGCCTTGCCAGCGCGCCGCAGCCCGGGCAGGTCGGTAACGGCGGCCCTGCCCGGAAGGTCTCGGCGTCGACCGCGATCTCGAGCTCGTGCGCCGGCCGGATCTCGTGGCCGCACGGCACGCTGCACTGCAGGTGCGAGATCGAGCCGTGGCACTCGGCGATGCGATCCTCGGCGAACCCGGCGGCCTGGAACTGTCCGTCCACGTTGGAGGTGAAGACGAAGCAGCCGCCGGCCACGTCCTCCGCCCACCGCCGGAGGATGCCGAAGCCGGCGTGCGGGGTGGTGTCCCGGTAGAGGTTGAAGCGGTGCCCGTAGAAGCCCCACGCGAGCTCGGGATCGCGCCGGAACCACAGCGGGTTGGCCATCTCGTAGAACGGGATGCCGAGCTTCGCCATCGGTGGGTCCGCGCGCCAGAAACCCTCGTTGCCCCGGAAGTCGGGCAGGCCCGAGTCGACGCCCATTCCGGCGCCGGCCGTGATGAGCAGGGCCTCGGCACCGCGAATCGCCCGCGCCGCTTCCTCGATCGCCCCGGCGGTCTCGGTCTCCATGCTGCGATTCTACCGCGTGCCAGATTGGTTGGGGAAGGGTCCATATTGGCTGGTTCCAATTTGACAAAATTGGGGGTTGTTTTTGGCCGTATACGGAATATATTGGGAAATGGATGGAGCCAATCGACGAGGGCGGGCGAGGACGGAGGACGACCATGCACATCCGACACGGCGACATTCAGGAGCTGGAGCGCGCGATGCGAGCCTCCGACGTCGGCTGGCTGCGCGAC
>DATIVB010000239.1:0-5567 GCA_035466375.1 Chondromyces sp. | reverse complement strand
GTCGCCTACGCCGCGTTGGTGGCCATCGGCTATGTCCTGGTCAACGTGGGCATCGGCAACTTCGCCGAGCCCTACCTGATGGGCCGGATCGCCGGACTCTCGACCCTGGTGGTGTTTCTCTCGCTGGTCTTCTGGGGCTGGATGTGGGGGAGCATCGGCATGCTGCTGTCGGTGCCCCTGACCATGATCCTCAAGATCCTGTTCGAGAACACCGATGACCTGAGATGGGTCGCGATCCTGCTCGACAGCCGACGCGGAGTGATCACGCAGATCAAAGCCGGCGCCTGACGCTGACCGGCTGCGGTGTCATCGCGGCGCCGCCGAGAAGAGCCGCACGTTGCGGCGGGCCCTACGGCCCTCGGCTTCGATCACGAAGCCCGCGGCCTCGACAGCGGCCTCGGTGTCGCGGTTGGGGTGGCAGCCATCATGGCGTCGTAGAGGAACGGAACCCGCTCGATGCCTCGCATTTGACAGATCATCCTACAATGCGTTCTCAAGGAGGGCCCGCTCGATGAACCCAATGCGTCGTGTGCTCGCACTGCTGGTGATCGCCTCCGCCGTCGCCACCCTCGCACCGGCCGAGACCCCCACCGAAATCCCGTCCCCACGCGAGGTGCTCGGCTTCCAGCCGGGCAGCGACCGCCAGCTCATGGACTACGGCCAGCTCGTGGACTATCTCGCGACCCTCGACGAGGCTTCGGACCGGATCGAGATGCGGGAGGTCGGCACGTCGCCGCTGGGCCGTACCATGTACGTCGCGTTCATCTCGTCGGCGGCCAATATCGCGCGCCTCGACGAGCTCCGCGGGATCAACGAGCGGCTCGCCCTCGATCCCGCCATTCCCGCCGAGGAGCGTGCATCGCTGGTGGATCAGGGGCGCGTCTTCGTGATGGCGACCCTGTCGATGCATTCCGGCGAGGTGGCGCCGAGCCAGTCGCTGCCGCTCTACGCCCACCACCTGGCCACCACCGGCGACCCCGGGCTGCTGCGCCAGCTCGACGAGGTGGTTCTGATGGTGGTGCCGTCTCACAACCCCGACGGCATGGACATGGTGGTCGAGCACTACCGCCAGTACCTGGGCACGCCCTACGAAGGCTCGTCACTGCCGCGCGTCTACCACAAGTACGTCGGCCACGACAACAATCGCGACTTCGTCGCGCTGACGCAGGAGGACACCCGCGTCATCTCGCGCCTCTACAGCACCGAGTGGTACCCGCAGGTGCTCGTGGAGAAGCACCAGATGGGCTCCACCGGGCCTCGCTACTACGTCCCGCCGAACCACGACCCCATCGCCCAGGTCATCGACGAGGGGTTGTGGAACTGGTCGGCGGTCTTCGGCGCCAACCTCGCCCGCGACATGACCGCGGACGGGCTCCAGGGCGTCGCCAGCCACTGGCTCTTCGACGACTACTGGCCGGGCTCGACGGAGACCTCGCACTGGAAGAACGTCATCAGCTTCCTGACCGAGGCCGCGAGCTGCAAGACCGCGACCCCGATCTACGTCGAGCCCACCGAGCTCCGGGTCGGCGGTAAGGGCCTTGCGGAGTACAAGAAGGGCGTCAACATGCTCGACCCGTGGCCGGGCGGCCGGTGGGCCCTCGGCGACATCGTCGAGTACGAGCTGTCGTCCATGGCCTCGATCCTCGCCACGGCGTCGCGGCACCGCCACGAGATCCTCCGCTTCCGCAACGATCTCTGCCGCAAGGAGGTGGAGAAGGGGCGGAGCCAGGCCCCGTACTACTTCGTACTCCCGGGGGAGCAGCGGGACCCGGGCGAGCTTCGCGCCCTGGTGCGCCTGCTGCAGGAGCACGGCGTCGAGGTCCGGCGGCTGCAGGAGGACACCGTCGCCGGCGAGCACCACCTGCGCGCAGGCGACTTCGTGGTGCCGCTCGCGCAGCCCTACCGGCCGTTCGTGGTGGAGATGCTCGAGCCGCAGGAGTACCCCGAGCGCCACTACACGCCGGGCGGCGAGCTCATCCGGCCGTACGACATCACCAGCTGGTCGTTGCCCCTGCACATGGGCGTGCGCGCCATCAGGGTGGACACACGGTCGACGGCCCTCGAGGGCCGCCTCGCGCCGCTCGCGGATTCAGATCTCGGGGCCCGGTTCGATCCGCCGGGCGCGTCCGCCCTGGTCTCGTTGCCCGCAGACAGCAACCGCTCCTATCGAGTGGTTTTCGAGGCGCTCCGCCAGGATATCCCCGTGCGCCGGCTGACGGCGCCGGTGCGCACCGCCGACGGCGAGGTGTCGCTGGCGGCGGGCAGCTTCCTGATCGAGGCCGATCGCCTCGATGAGATCGAGGGCGTCGGCGGAGCCGGCCTGCAGGTCGTGGAGAGCCCCCCGCCCGGCGGGCTCGAAACGGTGGCGATGCCGCGGATCGCCCTCGTGGAGACCTTCTTCCACGACATGGACGCCGGTTGGACGCGATACCTCTTCGACAGCTACGGCATTCCGTACTCGGTGCTCCACCCGGGCGACATCGAAGGGGCCGCGCTGGCGAAGAATTTCGACGTCGTCGTCTTTCCGGACGCCAGCAAGGACGTGCTCACCAAGGGCAAGTACAAGCGCGGCGACCGCTACGTGGTCAACGACTACCCACCGGAGTTTCGCGAGCCCATCTCCAAGAAGGGACTGGCGGAGCTGACCGCCTTCATCCAGGGCGGCGGCACGGTCGTCTCATGGGGCGGGTCCACCGCGCTCTTCACCGACGGGCTGCCGGCGCCGGCGGCGGACGAGGGCGACGGCGAGGGCGACACCGTGGAGCTCCCGGTCCGCGACATCACGGACGAGGCAGGGGACGTGATGGTGCCGGGGGCCTTCCTGGCGGTCGACTACGACCAGGGCCACCCTCTGACGTGGGGTATGCCGGCCCGTGGGGGCGCCTTCAGCCGCGGCCGCCCGATCCTCGCCACCTCGATTCCGAGGCTCGACACCGACCGCAGGGTCGTGGCTGTCTATCCCGAGCGCGACCTCCTGCTCAGCGGCTACCTCGAAGGCGAAGAGGCGCTCCAGAACACACCGGCGATCGTGTGGGTGCGGGCCGGTGACGGGCAGTTGGTGCTCTTCGCGATCCGGCCGCAGTTCCGCGGCTCGACGCCGGCCACCTTCAAGCTGGTCTTCAACGCCCTGTTGCTGCCGAAGGTCGAATAGAAGCGGCGCAGTCCACCGCACGCCCGCACCCAACGTTCAAACGTTGGAATGTTCGAACGTTCCAACGTTCGGAGCAGGTGTCCGAATACGGAGGCACACGAAAAACCCGACCAGCGCGATCGCGCCGGCGAGGATGAAGACCCAGCGGAAGCCGAACGCCTCCCAGATGTAGCCGGAGAGGACCGGCAGGGTCATGGCGACGGCGTGATCGATGGTGATGCCCATGGAGATGGTCGGCGTGATGTCGCCCGGACCGTCGACGATCTTCTTGAGGTAGGTCGTGCGCGCGACGCGCAGGGCGAAGAGCACCATGTCGAGCACGTAGGCGCCGTACAGCGCGAGCAGCACGGCCTGGCCGCTCAGCAGGTCGCCGGCGAAGGCGTAGGTCAGGCAGATCCCCAGAAGCAGCAGCTCGTCGGCCGCCAGCACGGTGCGTTCGCCGAGCCAGTCGATGACGTCACCGAGCAGCGGCCGCATGACGACGCCGAGGGTCGCTGCGATGAAGTACAGCAGGGCGATGGTGCTCACCGAGACCCCGTGGATCTCCACGAGCACCCAGGCGCCGAAGGCGAGGAAGATCTGCTTGCGGATGCCGAAGAGGGCGGAGATGGCGTAGAAGAGCCGGTACTTCTTCTTGTACACCAGGCGGCGGGAAGGCGAGTCGCCGCGTCCGATCTGGAGGCGGCTGTACATCACGCCGGCGGCGACGGCACTGGCTGCAGCCACGGCGTAGAACAGCGAGAAGCGGTCGCCGAGCAGCCGCGCCAACACGAAGATCGTGCCGACGCCGAGGATGGTGCCGAGGTTTCTGGCGCCTCCGAACTGCCCGAGACGGTGTCCCTCGCGGCCGCCGTCGGCGAGCTTGAGGCCGATCGGTCCCTCGACGGCGAAGATGATGTGGTCGCCGAGCGACCAGACGACGATGAAGACCACCAGTGCCGCGTGCGTCGGCGCCAGAAAACCGAGGCCCAGGGCGCCGAGCGCGGTCAGGAGCATGGCCGCCGCCGCCATCTGCGTCTCGCGGAAGACCGTCAGCATGGCCCCGGCGACGAACATGATCAGAAAGCCGGGCAACTCGCGCGGCAGCTCCAGCCAGCCCCGCGCCTCGGCGTCGAGCAGGTGCACCTCGGACAGGTAGTTGTTGAGCGTCGCGGTGAAAATGCCGGAAGCGGCGCCGAAGAACACGGTCGCCAGCAGGGCGCGCCTGAGATCGACGGGTATCGAGTGAAGCCCCTTCAAAGCGGGGTTCATTCTACGCCCGGTCCGCGAGCCCGACCCTGAAGTGGCCGCACCGGCTCCGCTGGGCTCCCGGCGGGCGGCGGTCGCGCGCTCCGGAACATTCTCCGGGTCGGATGTGTTCCTCGGCATGAAGGCGTGGAGGTGGGGCGATGATTCCTCGAAGGTCGATACTGCTCGCCATGGTGGCGCTGCTCGCCGTGGTTGCCGTGGTGGCGCAGGAAGGGGACGCGCCCGGCAGGATCCTCTTCACAGCCGAGAACGACCAGGGCACGGTGTGGGCGAACCTGAGCCTCACCGGCCAACGCACCGACGAGCCCTACGTGCCGATGGTCATCGGCGTCCAGAACCAGAGCTCGGCCAAGCTCAAGCTCACCCGCGAGAGCTTCTGGCTGTCGGACCTCGAGGGCGTGATCTACACCGTGCCCTCGGTCAAGGAGTGGCGCAAGAACTACGGCCACGCCTCACTCGACCGGCGCCTGCTGACCACCGGCGGCATCCCGTGGGAGGTCTGGGCGAGGAGCGGCCGGTTCGGCTCGACCAACTTCTTCCCCGACCTGAGGGCTTCTCGCGGCGCGACGACCCGCGACGTCGTCACCCTGCGCCGCGGTTTCGGTATGGCCGACCTCCTCTACTTCGAGCGGCCGCGGACGCTGGCGCCCGGCAAGCCCTTCTTTCTCGCCGTGCAGGGTGAGGGCTGGGAAGAGCCGATCCGGCTGCGGCTCTACATCTCCTGAGTCGCTCCCGCGTGGCCGCGATGGTTCGAGAGCACCCCCGGCAGTAGCGTGGCCCGAGAGCATGTGATAGATTTCACGTGCTCGGCGGGCCCTGCCGGGCTTCCGAACGGGAGAGAAGCATGGCTCGAATCGAACCGTTCCGTGCGTGGCGTCCGCAGCCTCATCTGGCAGCCCAGGTGGCGAGCCCGCCCTACGACGTGCTGTCGAGCGACGAGGCGCGCGCCATGGCGGACGGCAACCCGATCTCGTTCCTGCACGTGAACAAGCCCGAGATCGACCTGCCCCCCGGCACCGACGTCTACTCGGAACAGGTGTACCGGCGCGGCGCCGCGAACCTGGCGCGCCTGGTCGAGGACGGGGTGCTGGTGCGCGAGGACGCGCCGGCCCTGTACCTGTATCGGCAGCAGATGGGGGAGCACGTGCAGACCGGGCTCGTCGCGGGC
>DATIVB010000238.1:0-8518 GCA_035466375.1 Chondromyces sp. | reverse complement strand
CCGGCTTCTACCTGCGCGGGCCCGGCGCGGCGCTGCGCTCCGCGGTCCGCTTGCGGTCGTCGGACGCGAGGTGGCAGGCCTTGTACTTGCGGCCCGAGCCGCACCAGCAGCGGTCGTTGCGGCCGAGCACCGGGATGGCCTGCTGCTCGGGTCCGAGGAGAAGTCGCTTGAAGCCGTCGAGAATGGTCATGACCTGGTCCTTCGGTTTTTCAGCCGCCGTACCGCGGCTCAAACGGCCGAGATCCTAACAGAAGGGGCGGAATCGGTCAATTCTGCGTCGAATCGGCCAGCCGCGGCAGCGGCTCCAGCCCGAGCAGGCCCGCGATGCGCGGTGCGAGGCGGGTGTTGTCGAAGACGCCGGCGAAGGTCTCGGCGCCGGGGCCGAAAGCGAACACCGGCACCAGCTGTGCCGAGTGATACCCGTGTGCCCAGCGCACTGCCGCCACCCCGTCGGCGTAGCGTCCGTCGAGCAAATGAGGCCCTCCGGTTTCGTGGTCGGCCAGCACGAGGACCAGCGTCTCGCCGGCAGCGGCGACGCGATCGAGGACCAGGTCGACAGCGTCGTCGAGCTCGCGCATGGCGTCCATCAGCCTGACGATGTCGTTGGCGTGTCCCGCCTCATCCGTGACCTCCGACTCCACCATCAGCAGAAAGCCGCCGCCGGTGCCTTCGAGGATGTCGAGGGCCCGCGCCGTGCTGACCGACAGCGCCGGTCCGTGCGCCAGTGGGTCGTCGGGACGCGGCGGCAGGAGGGCGACGAACGGTGCGGTCGCTGCCGCGAGGTCTTCCGCGTTGCGGACGACAGCGGCACCGCGCGCGCTGCAGATCGTCGCCGCGCCGTCGACCACTTCGCGGTAGGCGCGCTGCCGCCACGCTTTGGGCTTGCCGGACCAGTCCCCGCCGATGAGCACGTCGGTGGGAGAGGAGAGCACCTCCCTCAGGACCCGGTCGTAGTCGTCGCGCGACTCGACGTGGACCAGGTGACCACCCGGGGTCGCATCGGCCAGCGCGGAGGTGGTGACGATGCCGGTGGCGAGTCCCGCCGCCCGGGCCGCCTCGTACAGATTTCGGACCGCCCGACCGTCGGGGTTTCGTCCCAGCACCTTCACGTCCGTCTTGAAGCCGGTGGCCATGGCGGTCGCCGCCGCGGCCGAGTCGGTGGCCAGCTGGTCGGCGGCCCAGGTGTGCATGAGGCCCACGACGGGGGCTGTCTCCATGACCAGGCCGGTATCGGGGCGGCCGAGCAGGGCCGACGCCGCACTCACGGCTCCGATGCCCATGCCGTCGCCGATGATGAGGACCACGTTCCGTGGCCGACCCGCTTCGAAGTCGGCGGCGTCGCCTCCGGATGGCGCGACCAGAGAGTCGGCCGAAGGTGCCGTCAATGTCGCCGAGCTGCCGTTCTGCGCGCGGATGACCAGGTTGCCGACGGCGATCTCGGCGCCGCCGAACCACGAGAAGACGAAGAGTGCGGCTGCAACCGCCGCCAGGGTGAGGGCGGCGTGGGCGGCGATGCTGCGAAGGCGTTGACTCAACGGGCCTCCAATGACCCCGCGATCCTAATCGCTCCGATTCCGGAGGGGAAGGAAATTTTGCGTGGAGTTCGGCGGTACTATCTGGTGACGCGTGCCGCGCGCCGCAGGGGCGCATCGGCACCCTCGTGGAGGGAATCATGTATTTCGACCCGCTGTACTTCCTTTTCATCGCCCCGGCCTTCATCTTCTCGCTGTGGGCGAGTTGGCGGACCAAGGCCAACTTCAAGACCTACTCCCGGGTGCCGGTCTCGTCGGGCCTCAGCGGCGCCGAGGCCGCCGCGCGCCTGCTGGACGGCGCCGGCATCCGCGACGTCAAGATCACCCGCTCGCGGGGCATGCTGTCCGACCACTACAACCCGGTCAACAAGACCCTCGCCTTGTCCGACGGGGTCCACGACTCGCGCTCGCTGGCCGCGGTCGGAATCGCCGCTCACGAGGCGGGCCACGCCATCCAGCACGCCGTCAGCTACTCGCCGCTCAAGATACGGTCGCTGCTGGTGCCGACGGCGAGCATCGGCTCCAACCTCGGCTACATCGTGATGATGGTCGGGCTCTTTCTCAGCATGTCCTCGGGCGGTGCAGCGGGCCAGGGGATCGTGATGATCGGCGCGGTGCTGTTCTCGGCGGTGCTGCTGTTCCAGATCGTGACGCTGCCGGTGGAGTTCGACGCCTCCAATAGGGCCAAGGCCCTGGTGGTTCAGAACGGCATCGTCGGCGTCGCCGAGCGCCGCGGCATGGACAAGGTCCTCAATGCGGCGGCCATGACCTATGTCGCGGCGGTGGCCTCGTCGCTCGCCACGCTGCTCTACTTCCTGGTGCGCTCCGGGTTGCTCGGCGGCCGCCGGGACTGATCCCGACGCGCTCTCAGTCGAACAGAACGGCCTCTTCGCCGCCGCTGGCGATGCGTCGCGCCGCGAGCTCGAGGAGCAGGCTGCGTCGCGCCCAGAGGCCGTCGATCTGCCTCGCGTCGAGCCACCTGCCGAGGCGGCGGTCGACCTCCGAGCGCTCGAGGCTCTCGAGCGAGGCGAGCACCGTGCGCGAGAAGCGGCGCAGCGATTCCTCCTGCACCAGCTTGGCGGCCGTGCGGAAGGCGCGCGACGAGTCGATCTTGTAGAGCTTCCAGTCCGGCGTCACCAGGAGGTTGTTGATGTTGCGGTAGTCGGTGTCGTGGATCAGGGCCAGAAAGAGCCGGATCGTGGCCACCTGCCGGTTCCACGCCTCGAGGTCGGGCGGGTGCGTACCCGCCTTCTCCAGGCGGTCGGCCTCGGTGATGGCGCCCTCGACCCACAAGCTCATAGATCCCCGGTCGCGGCCGATGCGCCGCTCGACCGTCGGCGGCACGACACCCAGACCGAGCAGCTTGTCGAGCTCGTAGGCAGCGATCTCGTACTTGAAGGAGTCGCTGAAGTGGAGCTCGACCCGGCCATCGGCGAACTTCTTCTTCAGGGTGTGCTCGTCGATGGTCTTGAAGACGGCGTAGCAGGTGCGGCCGCCGTCACGCATCTCGACCTTCTCCGGTCGCGTCACGCCCAGGGTCTTGAAGTCGGCGACCGAAACGACCTCGGCGGTGCGGAGAAAGCTCTCGGCCTCCTCACCGCTGAGCGCCAGACATGGACCGGGAGACGGTGCCGTTCCGAAGGCCTGCAGGGCCAGGATCAGCAGTACCGAGCCGAGGGAGGCCGACATGGCGGAGCTCCTTCCAGTCTCTGATCAGGGCCCGACCAGCAGGGGCACGATGCGCGCGACCGGCTGGCGAAACTCCTTCTCGACGACGCGGCCGGCACTGAGGTGCGTGTACTCGACCCGGAAACGGGCCGGCTGCTCGAGCGGCCTGCCGGTGGCGACCTCGATCGGCACCAGGGAGACCCGCGCCTGAAAGGCCACGTCGCGCTGCCCCATGTACATCAACGGTCGTTCGCCGAGGTACTCGACCCGAACCATGACGAGGTTTCGGGCGTACGGGCGCAGCAGCTCCTGCGCCAGCCCGGGACGGCGCTCCTCGGCTCCGGAGATCAGGCCGTCGATGCCGGGGATCCCGGCCTCGTCCACCAGGAGCACCCCGGCGCGGGCGAGAGCGTCCTCGACGAAGGCCTCGGCCTCGCCGGCCAGGAGGGGCTCGCCGAGCGCAATGACGACGGTCCCATCGGGGGGCGGCACGGTCTCGGGCGGCGGTTGCTGAGACTTCCTGGTGTCGGCAGCGGGCCCAGCCGACTGCCGCGCCGCCGTTCCGGCTTCCGCCGCCGGCTCGGGTACGGCGGTCGGCGGCGGCGCGGTGGGCGCGCCGCCGCCGACCGGTGCCGACGCGTCTGCGGTCGGCTGCGATGCCGCGGCCGCGGCCGGCAATGCCGCAGTGTCCATCGGAGGCGTGTCGGCATCGCCTGGGATCTCCTGACCGGGCGCCGCGGTGGAAGCTCCCGGCGGGTCGGTGAGCCCGCGCGCCCGATCCGCCACCGTACCGATCAGACCGCTGCGCCAGACCAGAACCCCGGCGACGAGGACGGCGGCGAACCCCAGGATCACCACCAGCGCCGCCACCAGGGCCAGCTTGCGGCCGCCGCCCGGAGGCTTCACCTGCATCGGCGCCGACTCGATCAACGGCGGCACGGACGGCCCGATCGGGGCGGTGGGGGGCGGCACGGGGGGCTCCGGGAGGTCGCCCGACACGGCCGTCGTAGGCCGGGACTCGAGGTCCTCGTCGATCGGCGGCGGCGGCGGACCGCTGCTGGTCGGGGAGGCGAGCCGCTCCAGGAGGCTGCCGGAAGCGCCGCGAGCGGCCAGCAGCTTCTCCAGCGCCTCGATGAGCTCGGCGCAGCTGGCGACCCGCTGCTCGCGGTCCTTGGCCATCATGCGCGCGACGAGCGCGCGCAGCTCGGGGTCGACGCCGGGCGCGAGCTCGGCGAGGTCGGGCGGCTCGACCTCGATGATCTGCCGCAAAAGGGCGAGCGGGCTGTCGCCGGTGAACGGCGCCTTGCCGCTCAGGGCCTCGAAGAGCGTGACGCCGAGTGAGTAGATGTCGGTGCGGTGGTCGATGCCCTGATCGAGGCACTGCTCCGGGGACAGGTAGCCGGGGGTCCCCATGAACATTCCGGTGGCGGTGAGGCGCGACGCGGCGCCCCCCATCAGCGCGAGCCCGAAGTCGGCGATCTTGACCAGCCCCCGGTCGTCGATCAGCAGGTTGGCCGGCTTGATGTCGCGGTGGATGATGCCGTGCGCGTGGGCGGCGTGGAGCCCGGAAGCGGCCTGGAGCGCGATGCGGGCGGTCTGCACCGAGTCGAGCCGACCCCGCGAGCGCAGGACCCGCTGCAGGCTCTGCCCGGTGACGTGCTCCATGACGAAGAAGTGGCGGCCCGCATCCTCGCTGATGGCGTAGATCTGGACGATGTTGGGGTGGTTGAGCCGGGCGGCGCTCTGCGCCTCGCGCAGGAAGCGTTCGACGTGCGTGGGGTCCTCGGTGAGGTGCTCGCCGAGCACCTTGATGGCGACGAAGCGGTTCAGCGATGCCTCGTGCGCCTTGTAGACGACGCCCATGCCGCCGCGGCCGAGCTCGGCGACGATCTCGTAATGCCCGATGCGATCCACCATCTCGACTCCCCGCCCGGCGGTGGGCGCCTGCTGTGATCTCGATGTCCTCTCGAGGATGCTAGCACGCTAAACACAGCCGGCGCCCGGTCCGTAGAAGAGAGTGAGAACAGGGCGCAAACCACCCTCGACTCACCTCCTTCCTCGCCGCCCCGCCGGTCAGCTCCCGGCGGGGTTGGTTTTTCTGCAGTTCGGGCCTTCCGGCCGTGCCGGAAGGCCTGAATTGCAATCGGTATATCCTAGTGGCTCTGGAGGCCTCTTCGATGAGAATAGCGGTGGCGCAGATCGACTACACCATCGGAGCGTTCGAGGCCAACCTGGCTGCCATGACGAATGCCGTGCAGCGGGCCCGGGAAGAGGGCGCCGACCTCGTGGTCTTCACCGAGCTCGCCACGGTGGGCTATCCGCCCGGCGACCTGGTCGAGCGGCCCGACTTCATCGAGCGCAACCTGGCGCAGCTCGAGCGGGTCGCTCGGCTCAGCGACGACCGGCTCGGCATCCTGGTGGGCTTCGTCGACCGCAACACGTCGGGCGCGGGCAAGCCCGTTCACAACGCAGTGGCGCTGTGTCACCAGGGCGTCGTGGCCGACCGTTACCGGAAATGCCTGCTGCCCACCTACGACGTCTTCGACGAAGCGCGGTACTTCGAGCCCGGCACCGAGGTGAGGCCCCTGGAGTTCAAGGGCGTCCGCATCGGCGTGTCGGTGTGCGAGGACGTGTGGGCCGATCCCGATCTCGACGGCCGCAGCCTCTACACCCGCGACCCGGTGCTGGAGCTGATCCACCGCGGCGCGCAGCTCCTCGTCAACATCTCGGCGAGCCCCTTCGAGCTCGGCAAGGCCGCCGAGCGCCGCGAGCTGGTCCGCCGGTACGCCGCCGACGCGGGACGTTTCTTCGTGTACGCCAACCAGGTCGGCGGCAACGACGAGCTGGTGTTCGACGGCCACTCCATGGTGTTCGACGGGCGCGGCGAGGTGGTGGCGCGGGCGTGCGACTTCGCCGAGGACCTCCTGCTGTACGAGGTGCCGGACGAGGCCCTGGGCGAGAGCAGGGGCACCGCCGGTGCTCCAGGCGAGCTGCGGGACGTCACGGGCTCGCGCGAGGCGGAGGCCATGGCGGCGCTCGAGCTCGGGCTCAGGGACTACGTGAGGAAGTGCGGCTTCGACTCCGTGCTGCTGGGGCTGTCGGGCGGCATCGACTCGGCGCTGGTGGCGGTCATCGCCGCGCGGGCTCTGGGCCCGGGGAAGGTGCTCGGGGTCGCCATGCCGACGCGCTACTCGTCCGAAGGCAGCGTCGCCGATGCGCGGGCCCTCGCCTCGAACCTCGGCATCGACTTCCGTCTCATTCCGGTCGATCCCATCTTCCAGTCCTACCTCGACGGGCTGGCGCCGGCCTTCGAAGGTCTCGGCGAGGATGTCACCGAGGAGAACATCCAGGCCCGCATCCGCGGTGCGGTGCTGATGGCCCTGTCCAACAAGTTCGGTCGCCTGCTGCTGGCGACCGGCAACAAGTCCGAGCTCGCGGTGGGCTACTGCACCCTCTACGGCGACATGTGCGGCGGCCTGGCGGTGATCTCCGACGTACCCAAGACTCTGGTGTACGAGCTCGCCCGCTTCGTCAACTCGGAGCGCGAGATCATCCCGGAGTCGACCATCGTCAAGCCGCCGTCGGCCGAGCTGCGTCCCGACCAGGCCGACCAGGACTCGCTGCCGCCGTACGCGGTGCTCGACCGCGTGGTCGAGGCGTGGGTCGAGGAGCACCGCTCGGTCGACGACATCATCGCCGAGGGCCTCGATCCCCTCGCCGTGCGGCACGTGGTGCGGCTGATCACCGCCAGCGAGTACAAGCGTCGCCAGGCGGCGCCGGGCATCAAGATCACCGCCAAGGCCTTCGGCACCGGCCGCCGCTACCCCATCGCCGCGAAGTACTGACGCCGGCCGAACGTTGGACGTTCGAACGTTAGAACGTTGGAACGTTGGGCTCACCCGGAATTGCATGATGCGGAGGTCGGTGAGATCCGCGTCCGAGTCCGCGTCCGAATGACAGCGACAGTAGCCAGGATCGGTGTCCAGTGACAGTGGCAGATGACAGTGACAGTCTCGGTGGCAGTGACAGCTGCAGTTTCAGAGGACAGCGATCGCGACAGCGACCGGAGAATTGAGCCGGCGACGCAAGCGCGGCATGGCCAAGCCGAGTCGTTCACACCGACCGATTCGAGGACTCCGTTGAACCACGGAGGCACAGAGGGCACAGAGCCGCACAGAGGGGGCTCCGACCCATCGCGGAACCATCCAGAGATCATCATGTTGCAAGGTCATGATCTCTCTCTGTGGCTACTCTGTGTTCTCTGTGCCTCTGTGGTTCAACCGGGTGGGCGGAGAATCCGAAATCCGAAATCCGAAATCCGAAATTCAAAATCCGACTAGATCCCGCCCCCATTCTCGAACGCCTGGGTGGTGGGCCGCGATTGCGAGATCGTCGCGCCGGCGGGCACGCTGCGGGTCAGCCAGACGTTGCCGCCGATGACCGCGCCGCGGCCGATGGTGACCCGGCCGAGGACGGTGGCGCCGGAGTAGATGGTGACGTCGTCCTCGATCACGGGATGGCGGTCGATGCCCTTGATGGGCTTCCCGTCTCCGTCGAGCGGAAAGCTCTTGGCGCCGAGCGTCACGCCCTGGTAGAGGCGGACCCGATCGCCGATGACGGCGGTTTCGCCCACGACCACTCCGGTGCCGTGGTCGATGAAGAAGCTCTTGCCGATGGTGGCGCCGGGGTGGATGTCGATCCCGGTCAGGCTGTGGGCGTGCTCCGAGATGATGCGCGGGATCAGCGGCACGCCCTCGCGGTGGAGCTCGTGGGCGACGCGGTGGTAGGTCACGGCGAGAACGCCGGGATAGCAGAAGATCGCCTCCGCCGCGCTCGGTGCGGCGGGGTCCCCCTCGTACGCCGCCACCGCGTCGAGGGCGAGCAGCCGCCGCAGCTCGGGAAGACGGTGCATGAAGTCGGCGGTGATCCGTTTGGCGCGAGAGAGGCACTGCTCGGGCGTCCGCTCGTCGGCGTCGCGGGCGCAGGCGAAGCACAGGCCGCGGTGGACCTCGTCGACCATGATCAGTGCCGCCCGGTGCAGGGCGGCCCCCATGTGGAAGGCGAGGCTCTCCTCGGTCACGTCGCGATTGCCGACGAAGCCCGGGAAGATCACCGAGCGCAGCAGCTCGACCATCTCCACGATCTCCCGGCGCGACGGCAGGGGGTGGCCGGTGAAGGTCTTGCGAAGCGGCGTCGCCAGGCTCGCCGCCTGCGCCTGGAGCTCGGCGACAACGCCGGGCAGGACCTCGTCGACGGCGCCGACGCCGTGGTTGTGCGGAAATCCCTGGATCACCTTCATCTCGGCCATGTCGTGCTCC
>DATIVB010000237.1:0-15315 GCA_035466375.1 Chondromyces sp. | reverse complement strand
GGAATTTCGGATTTCGGATTTCCGACCGCCCACCCCGAGGATTTCGGATTTGGGATTTCGGATTTCCAACCACCCTCCCCCGGAGTCCGGACTTTCGCTTCTCATGGCTTGCAATCCTTAACCCTTTACCCTTTACCCTTTACCCCTACCCCCCCAGCCGGGCGGGCGGGTGGTAACTCAAAACTCATAACTCAAAACTCAATACTGCCGGTCATGTCCCACTCGGTTTGACGTACAGGTAGCCGACGCCGCGCACGGTCTTGATGCGCTCGCCGCCGTCGGGGCGGGGCCCGAGCTTGCGGCGAAGGTTCGACAGGTGGACGTCGAGGCTGCGGTCGAAGGTGCTCGAACGGCGCCCGAGGGCCTGGCGCGAGAGCTCGTCGCGGGCCACGACGCTGCCCGCGGAGCGCACCAGGATCTCGAGGATCGAGTACTCCGCGCCGGTGAGCTCGATCTCGGCGCCGCCGCAGCGCACCTGGCGCGCCCCGAGGTCCATCTGCAGATCGTCGACCGTCAGGGCATCGGGCTCGCCGCCACCACCGTCTTCGGCGGCGCCCGCACGGCGCAGGATGGCGCGGATGCGGGCCGCCAGCTCGCGCGGGTTGAAGGGCTTCGGCAGGTAGTCATCGGCCCCCATCTCGAGGCCGACGATGCGGTCCACTTCGTCGCCGCGGGCGGTGAGCATGACCACCGGCACCTTCGAGCGCTCGCGGATCGCGCCGAGGACCGCGAAGCCCCCGAGGCCCGGGAGCATGACGTCGAGGATCACGAGGTCCGGGTCCGTCGCAAGGCACCGCTCGACCCCGGAGGGACCGTCGTGGACGGCGTCGACCTCGAAGCCCTCGCCCTCGAGGTACTCGGCCACGAGCTCGCAGAGGTCGACGTCGTCGTCGATGATCAGCACCGCCGCCATGACACGATCCTAGCAGCCTGCGGCCGGCGTTCACGCTTCTTAAGGAAGGCCTCGTGTTTCCTTGCGCAGGATCGTCAACACTGAAGACGGTGCGGTCGTTTCACTCGACGACCGAACGAACGCCGCCGAGGCGGCGACACCCAAGGAGGGAATCATGAAGGCACGGAAGATCATTCTCAGCATTGCGGTTGCGGCGGCCATCGCCGCACCCACCGCGCTCCTCGCGCAGGGCGGCCCCGGGATGGGCCCGGGCGCAGGGCATGGGCGCCACGGCGGCCACATGGGCGGCTTCAACGACGGCGCCGGCCCGGGCTTTCTCGAGCACATGCTGCCGCGACTCGCCGAGCGGCTCACCCTGAGCGACGAGCAGGTGGCGGAGATCGAGTCGATCCTCGACGAGGCGCGCCCCACCATCGAGGCCTACGCCGAGAAGATCCGTGCCGGCCGCGAGGCGTATCGCGCCGCGCAGTCGGACCCCACTACCTTCGACGAGGGCGCGTTCCGCGCGCACGCCGCCGAGCAGTCCCGGCTCCGGACCGAGCAGATGGTGGCAGCGCAGGACGCGAAGGCGCGGGCCCTCGCGGTGCTCTCACCGGAGCAGCTCGCCGAGCTCGAAGCGATGCGCGGCGAAGCCGGCAAACGGCACATGCGGCGGCCCGGCGGGCGCCGTTCCAACTAGGCTCGTTCTCCTCCTCCCTCGGGCGCGGCGGCCGGCGCGGCCGCCGCGCCCCTCTTCCTCCGATGCCGGAGCAACCTGAATGAGCGATCACGGAGCGCGCAGTCCTGGAGGCGGGGCACGGACCCCGAACCATCCGATCGCCAGGAATGCGACCGGAATCCCGCCGCATTATCCGCTGTGCAGTTTTGCCGAACCGTGCTTCAATGACGCCTCGTTCGGACGTCGCGTGCTGCCGTGAAGGTCAACCCCATCATCCGCTTCGCAGTCGAGCGCCGGGTCACCATGACCATGGCGGTGCTCGGCGTGCTGGTGCTCGGCTGGCTGTCGCTGACCCGTTTGCCGCTCGAGTTCCTGCCGACCTTCTCGTCGTCCTACATCTCGGTCAACGCCCCCTACCCGTCATCCTCCCCGGCCGAGACCGAACGGCTCATCGTGAGGCCGCTCGAGGACATCCTGGGCACCATCAACGGCATCGAGACCCTGACCGCCAACGCCACCGCGAGCTCCGGAAGCGTCAGCCTCCGCTTCGTCGACGGCACCGACATGGACCTCGCGGCGGTCGACGTCCGCGACCGGGTCGACCGCATCCGCCACCGGCTCCCCGCCGATCTCGAGCGCGTCGACATCCGCCGCTTCCAGAGCTCGGACCGGCCGGTCATGCGGTTCCAGGTCAGCGCCGATTGGCCCCGCGAACGCCTCTACCGCTTCACCGAGGACGTGATCGTCCGCCGCTTGCAGCGGCTGGAAGGGGTCGCTGAGGTCGATGTGGGCGGCATCGAGGTCCGCGAGGTCCAGATCAATCTCATCCCCGACCGACTCGCGGCCCTCGGCATCGACGTCCGCCAGGTCGCCTCGGTCATTCGCTCGAACCACGAGGCGGCGTCGGTGGGCACCGTGCGCGACGGATCGAACGCATACTTCGTGCGCATCGACGGCAAGCTCAAGAATCTCGATGAGATTCGAGCCCTGCCGCTGGGCGGCGGCCTCCGGCTCGGCGACGTCGCCGAGATCGAGATGGCCTATCCCGAGCAGGAGGAGTGGGACTTCCTCAATGGCCAGGAGGCCCTCAACGTGCGCCTCTACAAGGCCTCCACCGCCAATCTCCTGGCGATGATCGACGGCGCCAAGGCCGAGATCGGGGCGATCCTGGAGCTGCCCGGGGCCGCCGGCCTCCACGTCAACATCTACCGCGACGATTCCGCGGACGTGCGCAACGGCATCAGCGAGCTGCGCAACACGGGCCTGTTGGGTGGCGCCCTGGCCGTGCTCTTCATGTTTCTGTTCCTGCGCCGCGTTCGCAGCACGTTGCTGGTGGCGATCGCGATCCCGGTGTCGGTGGTGGTGACCTTCGTCTTCATGTACCTGTCGCGGCAGGCCGGCTGGACCGATCTGACCCTCAACATCATGTCGCTGATGGGGTTGATGCTCTCCATCGGCATGCTGGTGGACAACTCCATCGTGGTCATCGAGTCCATCTTCCGCCACCACGAGGAGCTCGGCGAAGACGCCCTCACCGCGACCCTGCATGGCGCCTCCGAGGTCGCGCTGCCGATCGCCGCCTCGACCCTGACCACGATGTGCGTCTTCCTGCCCATGATCTTCCTGCCTTCGGGAGGGCGCTTCGCGATCTTCATGACCAACATCGGGTTGACCGTGGTGGTGGTCATGGCCGCCTCGCTGGTGGTCGCCGTGACCGTCGTGCCGATGGTGGCGGCGCGCATTCTCGGCGGCGAGCGCGCCCGCGAAGGTGGGCTCTGGAGCCGTATCTCGGCCGCCTACGCACGCTCCCTGGCCTTCATGCTGCGGCACCGGCTCGCCTTCGGGGCGGCCGTGCTTCTGGCCCTGGTCGGCTCCTGGCACCTCTACCAACGCATCGAGCGGACGTTCCAGACACCGTCGTTCGAGCGCCAGGTGAGCATCGTCGTCGACACGCCGAAGAGCTACTCCGTCGAGCAGAAGCGTACCCTGTACGACGAGGTCTACGAACTCCTCGACCAGCACCGCGAGGAGCTCGAGATCGCCAACATCACCCACACCTTCAGCCGCAGCTCGGGCCGTTCGCGCGGCTGGTCCCGCGGCAACCGTTTCGATGTCTATCTCGTCGACGAGGAGCAGGGGCGGCTCGACACCTCGGAGATCCGCGACCGCGTCGAGGCCCTGCTGCCGACCCGCGCCGGCGTGAGCTTCACGCTGTCGCGTTCCATGCGCGGCCACTCCGGATCCGGCTCGAGTATCGAGGTCCAGCTGCGGGGCGACCGCTCCGAGATCCTCGAGATCCTCGCCGACCGGGCGGTGGCCGCTCTCCGGGCGCTGCCCGGCGTCCGTGACGCCGACTCGTCGCTGGAGAGCGGCGACGTCGAGGTGCTGGTCCGCCCCGACCGCGAGCGCACCCTGGCGGCCGGTCTGTCGTCGCAGGGCGTGGCGCAGAGCGTGTCCTCGGCGCTGTCGTCGCGTGCGGTGACCTACTTCGAGGTCGAGGACCGCGAGCTCGACGTGGTGGTGCAGCACCGCGAGCAGGACCGGCAGACCCTCGACCAGCTGAAAATGCTGCCGGTGACCTTCGGCTCGGGCCGGCAGGCGATCGGAGCGGTGGCCGAGTTCGACACCGCGCCCGGGGCGCGCGCCATCGAGCGGGTCGACCGCCGTTCGACCCTCAGAGTCACCGCCGACACCGCGTCGGGAACGCCCTCCTTCGTCGCCCAACGCATGGCCCGGCAGGCCGTCGACGGGCTCGCCCTGCCGGCCGGCTACGAGGTGGTGGAGGGCGAGGACTGGATGAGCGGGGAGCAGGACGCAGCGAGCGCTCTGTTCCTGCTCGGTTTCGCGCTGGTCCTGATCTACATGGTGATGGCGTCGCTGTTCGAGAGCTTCGCGCAGCCCTTCACGATCATGTTCTCGGTGCCGTTCGCCTTCATCGGCGTCGGCATCATCATGACCTTGACCGGCCAGGCGCGTTCGTCGAGCTCGGACATGGGTCTCATCCTCCTCGCGGGCATCGTCGTCAACAACGCCATCGTGCTGGTCGACCACATCAACCGGCTCCGCCGGCAAGGCCTACCGCGAGACGAGGCCATCGTCCTCGGCGGCCGCCACCGCCTGCGCCCCATCCTGATGACCGCCATGACCACGGTGCTCGGGCTTTCACCCATGGTGGCCGGCTACTTCCTGCCGAGCATCTTCGGCGCGCCCGACGGCCGCGCCGCCTTCTGGGCGCCCATCGGACTGGTCATTCTCGGCGGGCTGACCATGTCCACATTCCTCACGGTGATGGTGATCCCGACCATCTACTCCCTGATCGACGACCTCACGGTCTTCGCCCGCCGTATCGCCGCCGCGGTCCTCCGTCCCGTGCCCGTGCCCGTCTCCGTGCCCGACGTGCGTGCTGAACAATCCTCAAGGGAAATCTGAGCAGTGAATATCATGCGAACCATCGCGTCCTTCGCGTCGTCTCTGGCTCTCCTCACCCTCGCCGCCTGCGGCGGGTCGCCCGGCGACGCCACCGCCCGCGACGGCGCCTCGGCCGGGCCGGGCCGGATGGGCGGCACGGGCTCACCCGGGTCGCCGACCGCCGCGGTGCCGGTCCGGGTCGAGCCCGTCTCCCGCCGCGCGATCTCGCAGTACCTGCAGACCAACGGCACCCTCGAGGCCGAGAACGAGGTCGACATCGTGGCCCGCACCTCGGGCCCGGTGACCGAGATCCTCACCGAGGAGGGCCAGATGGTCCGCAGCGGCCAGCTGATGGCGCGCATCGACGAGCGCGAGCCGAAGAACCAGGCCGCGATCGCCCGCGTCACGCGCGACGAAGCGCAGCTGGCCTTCGACCGCACGAAGGCGTCACGGGACGAGGGTCTGGTCAGCCAGGAAGCCTACGACAGCGCGTTGTCGAAGCTGGCCGCAGCGCAGGCGCAGCTCGAGAGCGCCGAGATCCAGCTCGCCTACACCGAGATCCGCGCCCCATTCGACGCCCAGGTGGTGACCCGCGACATCAAGCTCGCACAGTACGTCACCTCCGGCACCCGGCTCTTCAGAATCTCCGATTTCACGCCGCTCCTGTGCCGCGTGGAAGTGCCCGAAAAGGACCTGCCGCGGGTGCGGGTGGGCCAGACCGCCCACATCGAGGTCGAGGCCTTTCCAGACGACAGGTTCCCCGCCTCCGTCGCGCGCCTGCGGCCGACCGTCGACCCCGCGTCCGGGACCTTCACCGTCACGCTCGAAGTGCGGGCACAGGGCAAGCTGCGGCCCGGAATGTTCGCCTCGGTGTACCTCGAGACCGAAACTCGTGAGGACGTGCTGGTGATCCCGCGAGATGCGCTGGTGCTCGATTCGCTGGGCGACACCGTCTACGTGATGGTGGACGGCATCGCCGAGCGGCGGGAGGTCCGCCTCGGCCTGCGCGACGAGGACTCGGTGGAAATCCTCGAAGGGCTCGCCGACGGGGAGCAGCTGATCGTGCTCGGCCAGGAAGGGCTGGCCAACGGCACCCCGGTGATGGTGCTCGGCGACGCCCCCGTCGCGGAACCGGTCGCCGAGGCCTCCGGCCCGCCTCCCGACGCCGTCGAGGCCATGCGCAAGCGGATGCAGGAGCGCGGCCTGTCGGAGGCCGAGATCGATGCCAGGATCGAGCAGATGCGGGCCGGCGGCGGTCAGGGCCCGGGCGGCGGCGCAGCCCAGGGTGCGGGAGCCGGCGGTCCGGGCAACGCCGGCGGCGGCATCCCGCCGTTCATGGTCGAGAGAATCAAGAACGCCACGCCCGAAGAGCTGGAGAGGATCAAGGAGCGGATGAAGCAGTTCGGCATGTCCGACGAGCGCATCAACGAGGTCGTGGCCTCGATCCGCGGCGACGGCGGAGGCGCAAATTGAACCACAAAGACACCAAGACACGAAGAACGCACCAAGGTTTTCTCAACCTGGCGGTGACTGACAACAAAACGTCTGGGGATCTCGACACCAGGTCAGAGTTCTTCTTCGTGGAGACCTTCGTGCCTTCGTGCCTTCGTGGTTCGAAAACGGTCGCTGAATCCGGGCAATCAGAATGAAGATCGTCGATCTCTCGATCCGGCGGCCGGTGACGGTCTTCATCTTCGCCGTCGCGGCGGTGGTCTTCGGGGCCGTCGCGTTTTCGAACCTCGCGGTCAATCTCCTGCCCGACATCACCTACCCCTCGCTGACCATCCGCACCACGTACGAGGGCACGGCGCCGGTCGAGATCGAATCGCTGCTCACCCGGCCCATCGAGAACGCGGTCGGGGTCGTCAACAACGTGGTCCGCGTCACCTCCTCCTCGAGGGCCGATGTCTCCGAGGTCACGCTCGAGTTCGCGTGGGCCACCGACATGGACTTCGCCTCGCTCGACGTGCGCGACCGTCTCGACCGGGTGCGGCTGCCGCTCGAGGCCGAGCCGCCGATCCTGCTGCGCTTCGACCCGTCGCTCGACCCCATCATGCGGGTCGGCCTGCACGGTTCCGACGACCTCGCCCAGCTCCGCTTCATGGCCGAAGAGGACATCAAGCGCGCCCTCGAGCGCATCGACGGGGTCGCCGCGGCGGTGGTCTCGGGAGGACTCGAGGAGGAGATCCAGGTCGAGCTCGACGAGCGCAAGCTGACGGCGCTCGGTTTGTCGGCAGGCCAGGTGGCGAGCCGGCTGGCGGCGGAGAACGTCAACATCACCGGTGGTTCGCTGCGCGACGGCCGCACCGAATACCTGGTGCGGACCCTCAACGAGTTCGTACGACCCGAGGACATGCGATCCATCGTCATCGAGCGCAGCGGCGACGCCATCATCCGCCTGTCGGACGTGGCCAGGGTCTTCACCGGCCACAAAGAGCGCGAGGTCATCACCCGCATCGACGGTGACGAGTCGGTGGAGCTGGCGATCTACAAGGAGGGCGGCACCAACACCGTGACCGTTTCCGATGCGGTGACCCAGCGCCTGGCGGAGCTGCGGTCCGAGATCGCCCGCACCGACCCCGCACTACGGATCGACATCATCACCGACCAGGCGCGGTACATCCGGCAAGCGGTCCGCGAGGTTCTCCAGACCGCGCTCTTCGGCGGTCTGCTGGCGGTCCTCGTGCTCTACCTCTTCCTGCGCTCGGTCAGGAACACCCTGATCATCTCGATCTCGATCCCGGTGTCAGTCGTCGCGACCTTCTTCCTCATGTACGTCGCCGGAATCTCGCTCAACATCATGTCTCTGGGCGGCCTCACCCTCGGGGTCGGCCTGCTGGTGGACAATGCCATCGTCGTCCTCGAGGCGGTGCAGCGCAAGCAGGACGACGGGCTCGACGTCGTCGAGGCGGCGCGGATCGGCACCTCGGAAGTCGGGCGCGCCATCACCGCTTCGACCCTGACCACGATCTGCGTGTTCGTCCCGATCGTCTTCGTCGAGGGCGTCGCCGCCCAACTCTTCCGCGACCAGGCTCTCACCGTCGCCTTCTCGCTGGTGGTCTCGCTGGCCGTGGCGCTGACGGTGATTCCGATGCTCGCCTCGCGCCGCTTCGCCCCGGAGCCGGCGGCAGCCGGCGCGAGCGAAACGTCGTCGCAACCGGCGCTTCTCCGGTGGCTCGGCCAGAATATCTTCGTCGTCGCCACCGGCTTTCTCCGAGCGGTGCTCGCTCTCGCCCGCGCCATCGGCCGGATCAGCGGGGCCGTCTTCACACCGATTCTCGAACTCTTCGACCACGCTCTGGCGGCCACGGCCGCCATCTACTCACGGGCCATCTCCGCGGTCCTGAGACGGCCGCTGGCGGTGGTCGGCGTCACCCTGGGCCTGCTCCTGGCCAGCCTCGGCCTCTACCGGACCCTCGGTTCGGAGCTCATCCCCGAGCTCGTCCAGGGCGAGTTCTACGCCGACCTGGAGCTGCCCCCGGGGACGCGTCTCGAGATCACCGACCGCAAGCTCCTCGACCTCACCGCGGCCGCCGGCACCATCGCGGGCGTCAACACCGTCTACACCATCGCGGGCACCTCCAACGAGCAGGGCGGCACCGCGGGCGAACTCCGCGAGTACCTCGGCCAGATCACGATCACGCTGGAACCACCGGTGTCGCGGGAGACGGAGGACGCAGCCATGAATCGTCTCCGGCAGGCCATCGACGCCGAAAACCGGGCGCTCCAGGCCGGCGAGCAGCTCCAGGCGGGCGGGCGGCCCGCGCTGGTGGCCCGCTTCGGCAGACCGTCGTACTTCAGCTTCAAGACCGCCATCGAGGTCGAAATCCGCGGCTTCAACCTCGAGCTCCTGGAGCGGTTGGCAACGGAGGTCGTCGCGAGGATGCAGGCCATCGAGGGGTTGACCGACATCAGCGCCTCCACCGAGGGCGGCCACCCGGAGCTCCAGGTGCGACTCGACCGCGACCGCCTCGCCGCCTACGGGCTCGGCATCGACGACGTTGCCTCGGTGCTGCGGGGTATGGTGCAGGGAAACGTGGCCACGGACATCACCCGCACCGACCGCACCATCGACATCCGGGTCCGTGCGGCCGAGCGCTACCGCTCGTCGGCGGAAGCCCTCGCCAATTTGACCGTGACCCGGATCGGCGCCACCTCGATCCCGTTGTCGGCGGTCGCCGAGGTGCTCGAGATCGAGGGGCCGGCCGAGATTCGCCGTGCCGACGGCACGCGCGTCGCCAGCATCTCCGCCAACCTCTCCGACCGCGACCTCGGTTCGGTGACCGCCGATATCCGCAGCGCTCTCGAGGAGATGAGCTGGCCGTCAGGATACGACTGGCGTCTCGGCGGTCAGGAGGAGGAAATGGCGACCTCCTTCAGCTCCATGAGGCTCGCATTCGGGCTGGCCGTGTTCCTGGTCTACCTGGTGATGGCCTCGCAATTCGAGAGCCTGCTGCACCCGTTTGTGATCATGTTCTCGGTGCCCTTCGCGGTCATCGGCGTACTGGCGACGATGTGGCTCTTCGGAGTGACCGTGAGCGTCGTGTCACTGATCGGTTTCATCCTGCTGGCCGGGATCGCGGTCAATGGCGCGATCGTCCTCGTCGACTACGCCAACCAGCTCCGCCGCGAGGGCATGGGCAAGCTCGAGGCGCTGGCCACGGCCGGCAGCGTGCGGCTGCGCCCGATCCTGATGACCTCGGCGACCACGATCTTCGGGCTCCTGCCGATGGCCCTCGGGCTCGGCGAGGGCGCCGAGCTGCGGACGCCGATGGCCCTGACGGTGATCGGCGGCATGCTGACCTCGACCCTGCTCACCCTGCTCGTGGTTCCGGCCGTGTACGCGGTCCTCGACCGGAAGAGCTGAGGTCGCGAGCGGTCCCCAGAAAGACAGACACAATCGCGAAACTGAAACTCGGACATGCTCTGTTTCGTAGACGGGTCGATGAAGAACGACCCTGCCACCGCCGCTTGTCCCCCGTGCCGGCCCATCGCCACGACCGCCCTCGCATTCGTGCTCTGCGCAGTCACGGCGACGGCCGGACGACAGGCGCCGGATGCCGGTGCAGCGCCGCCACCGTCAGCCATCCCCCAGGTCGAGACCTCGATCCGGGTCGACGGAGTGCTCGACGAGGCGGTCTGGGAACGGGCGTGGGTGACGACCCTGGACTACGAGGTCCAGCCGGGCGAGAACACGCCGGCGCCGGTCCGGACCGAGGTGCTGGTGATGCACGACGCGCACCGCGTGTACGTCGGCTTTCGCGCCTTCGACCCCGAGCCGGCCGCGATCCGCGCCCACCTCAGCGACCGCGACCAGGCGTGGGCCGACGACTGGGTGGGCATCGTCCTGGACACCTTCAACGACGAGCGCCGCAACTACCTCTTCGTCGTCAACCCTCACGGCGTCCAGAGCGACACGATCGAGCACTGGCCCTCGGGCGACACCCCGTGGGACGGCATCTGGGCCTCGGCCGCCGTCATCACCGACTGGGGTTGGTCGGCCGAGATCGAGATCCCCTTCTCGACCCTGCGATTCCAGCGCAGCGACACGCCGCAGATCTGGGGCTTCGACGCCATCCGCGGTTATCCCCGCAACGTCTTCCGCCAGATGGGCGCCTTCCCCCGCGACCGCAGTAACAACTGCTACCTCTGCCAGGCGCACAAGATCGAGGGCTTCGCCGGCGTCTCACCGGGGCGCAACCTCGAGCTCGTTCCCACCCTCACCGCATCCCGTACGGACACCCGCGAGGAGCTGCCCGACGGCCCCCTGACCGACGGCGACCCCGAGGTCGATCTCGGCCTCACGGCGCGCTGGGGGTTCACGCCGAACCTCACTCTGAGCGCCGCGCTCAACCCCGACTTCTCCCAGGTGGAAGCGGATGCTCGGCAGCTCGAGGTCAACCGCCCATTCGCCATCTTCTACCCCGAGAAGCGGCCGTTCTTCATGGAGGGCGCCGACTTCTTCGAGACCTCGCTCGGCGTCGTGTACACCAGGATGGTGCGCGAGCCCGCCTGGGGGCTCAAGCTGACCGGCAAGGAGGGGGCGCACACAATCGGGGCCTACGTGATCGACGACGACACCACCAACCTGATCGTCCCGGGCAGCGAGAGCTCGGCGTTCACCGTGCTCGACGCATCGAACCGGGCCACCGTGCTGCGCTACAAGTACGACCTCGGCAGCCGCTTCACTCTCGGCGGGATCTTCACCAACCGCGAGGGCACGGACTACTTCAACCGCGTCGGTGGAGTTGACGGCGAGCTGCGGCTGTCGCCGAGGGATCGGGTCACCGTGCAGCTGCTGGCCTCGAGTACGGAGTACCCGGACGAGGTCTCACGGGAGTTCGGTCAGCCGGAAGGTGAGTTCGAAGACTGGGCCGGCGAGCTCGTCTACACGCACGAGACCCGCACCTGGATGTGGTGGGCGGCCTGGGCCGACATCGGTGAGGACTTCCGGGCGGACCTCGGCTTCATGCCCCAGGTGGACTACGTGCACCGCGAGGTCGGCCTCGGATACCAGTGGAACGCGGTCGACGGCAGCTGGTACTCGCGCATGGACCTCAAGGCCAAGGTTGCCGACACGGTCGACCAGCGCGGCGGGCTCCTGTTCCACGAGGACGTGGTCCAGTTCACCATCGAGGGCCCGCTGCAGTCGCACTCGATCGTCCGGCCGAGCCTCGCGCGAGAGGGCTTCGGCGGCCGGGAGTTCGACTTCACGCGGCTCAAGCTCCACATCTGCGCGAAGCCCAATGGGCACAGCCACCTGTGGCTCAACCTCAACGCCGGGGGTCAGGTGGACTACGCGAACGTCCGCGCGGGCGACTTCGTCAATCTCGACGGGGGGCTCTGGTACCGCTTCGGCCGCCACCTGTACCTCGAGCCGAGCTTCGCTCGCGAGCGCATGGAGGTCGACCCCGGCTGGCTCTACACATCGACCATCGCGCAGCTGACGGCCTCGTGGCAGTTCGACGCCCGCACCTTCGTGCGCGCGATCCTGCAGCACGTCGGCGACCGGTTCAACCCCGAGCTCTACGTCGACGGGCGCGGCCCGGAGTACGAGAACCTTTTCACTCAGCTCCTGTTCTCGTACAAAGTCAACCCGCAGACGGTGCTGTTCGTCGGCTACTCGGACAACTCCCTGGCCAACGAGGACTTCGGTCTGACGCGTGCCAACCGGACGATCTTTGCCAAGGTCGGCTACGCCTTGATTTTCTGAACCCTCTCAGTCGTACCGGGACCAGCTGCGCTGCGGTTGGTCGGCGAAGCGAAGCTCACCCTTCGCAGCATCGAGCCGGATCTCGGCAAAGTGGTCCTTGCCGGCCATGTCGCGGTAGCGCACCACGATACGCTCCAGCGCGCCGACCCTCTCGACATCGACGCCGACCACCCGGTTCCTGGTCTTGCCGGTGCCTCCGGTGCCGAGGCTGATCCAACCGGGCTCGAACTCGACCCACAGGTCGGAGTGCGCCTCGTCGTCGCTGGTCCAGGTACCGACGAGCTGCGGCGGGACCTCGCCGAACTCCATCGAGTCGCGCGTCACGAGAGCGCCGAACACCAGGGCCAGCACCACGAGAACCGCCAGCCCGATGAGAATCCTCGAGGTGCTGAGCAGGCCTGAAGCGGGCGGTTGTTCGGCCGGCTCGTCGTCCCAGTCGTCCCAGTCGTCGCGTCTGCGTGCGCTCATCATGGCCCCCTCGCCGCCGCAGGCCGTCGGGCGCCCGCGTCGCGGCTCACTTGATGCGATAACGCGCCACGTCGGGGTTGACGCCGGCCGCCTTGTACTGCTCCCAGACGTAGAACCCCGAACCGGTCTTGGCGCCGAGCTGTCCCGACTCGACCAGCCGCTTGAGCAGCGGGCTCGGCTTGTAGAAGCTGCCGAACTCCTCCTCGAGCACCTGGCAGATGAAGAGCATGGTGTCGAGGCCGACGTAGTCGGCGGTCATCAGCGGGCCCATCTTGTGACCCAGGCAGTACGTGCACTTGTCGACGTCGTCGACCGCCGCGATGCCCTCCTCGACGACCCGGATCGCCTCGTTGACGAAGGGGACGAACATGCGGTTGATGGCGAACCCGGCCTTGTCCTCGGCCGGGATCTCGATCTTGTCGAGGTCGTGGCACAGGGCGACCACGGTGCCGTAGGTCGCGTCGGAGGTGGCGAGGCCCCTGATGATCTCGACGCCTTGCTGCATCGGCACCGGGTTCATGAAGTGCATGCCCATGAATCGGTCGGGCTTCCCGTAGGCCGCCCCGAGGCGGGTGATGCTGATCCCGGAGGTGTTCGAGACCAGGATCTTGTCGTAGCCGGCGGCCGCGAGGCCGCGGTTGATCTTCTCCTTGAGCTCCGGCTTCTCGGGCACCGCCTCGATCACGAGGTCGCAGGTGACCAGGTCCTCGATCGCTGTGGTCGTCGAGATCCGCGCGAAGGCCTCGGCCTTGGTCTCGGCGGAGATCCCCTTCTCGCCGCCCGATTTCTCGAATGCCTTGACCAGGCGGTCGAGGCTGCGCGAGATCGCATCCAGGCCGCGCTCGAGGGCGCCCGCATCCACGTCCATGACGACGGTCTCGAACCCGCTCTGGGCGGCGACCTGCGCGATCCCGTTGCCCATGGTCCCGATTCCGATGACACCGATCTTCTTCAGCCCGCTCGTGCTCATGAGACCCCCTTCGCTCGTTCCCCAGCATTCTAAGCAATTCCCCCCCGAATTCGCCAATGCGAATTCGGGGGAGAGTTGCTAATCTGTGCGGGTCGGATGTCGGAGGACGTCGCACCGTGATTCTCGAGATCGATCCCGTCGAACCCCAACCGTGGCTGCTGGCGCGGGCCGCCCAGGCCCTCCGCGACGGCGGCATCGTCGTCATGCCGACCGACACGGTCTACGGCCTGACCTGCGGCATCACCCACCACGAGGCCATCCGCCGCATCTACAAGCTCAAGGACATGGACGCCAAAAAACCGCTGTCGATCCTGGTCGGAGACATGAGCATGGTCGGCCGCTACGCGCGCGGGGTGTCGACACCGGCCTACCGCCTTCTCAAGCGGGTGCTGCCGGGGCCCTACACCTTCGTCTTCCCGGCCAGTCCGGAGGTGCCGAAGATCATGCTGCGCAAGCGCCGCACGATCGGCATCCGCATGCCCGACAACCCCATCGCCCTCGCCCTCCTCGAGGAGATGGGCGAGCCGTTGCTGAGCTCGTCCATCCGCGACCCCGAGCTCGACTTCGTCAACGACCCCGAGGAGATCGAGCGCTCGCTCGGCAACCGGGTGGAGATGGTGATCGACGGCGGCATCCTGCTGCCGGTCCCGTCGACGGTCGTGGACATGTCGACCGATCCTCCGGAGCTCATCCGTGCCGGCAAGGGCGATCTCGACGTCCTCGAGCTGTTCTGAAGCCCCATCGTTCGAACGTTCGGTTCATCCGAAATTGCATGGGATGGAGGCATCGGGTACGACCCGTGCCCGTTTCCGTTTCCGTGCCCGGATTCAGGTGCCGTGACAGCGGGAGATGACAGTTACAGCGTTAGTGACACTTTCAGTGACAGTTTCAGTGACAGTTTCAGTGTCAGAGGGCCGCGTCCGTGGCAGCGACCGGGGCAGTGAGCCGGGGGCGCGACTGCGGCATGGCCAAGCCGGGTCGACCGGTGACCAGACACCGTCGCCTCTCGACGCGTCAGCGCGAACCGTCGCAACCACAAAGGCACCAAGACACCAAGAAAAACACCAAGGAATCTCTTCGTGAACATCTTGGTGCCTTGGTGTCTTGGTGGTTCAACCACGCGCGGGTAGGTCTGAACGACCTCCCGCTTCTTCCACCCGCGATGACGCTGCTTGCTGTGGCCGGGAGTTGCCACTGTCCACTGAGACTGCCCCTGCCGCTGCCCCGCGCTGTCACTGCTCCTGCCACTGCCCCGGCCGCTGGCGACCCGTGAACCTGTACCGCGGCAGATTCCGTGGGTGGGCGGCATTCCGAATTCCGAATTCCGAATTCCGAATTCGAGAGGGTCATCTCATGGATTCCCGGATGAGCCTGACGTTTCAACGTTCAAACGTTCAACGAGACACTGCGGCTTCGACGACGATGGCTCGGATCTGGTCGGCGACGACTTCGGGGTGGTACAGGCGCCGCCAGGCCTCGCGGCCGAGTTCGCCCTGCGTGCGGGCGGCCACAGCATCATCGAGGAGGCGCACCAGGGCCTCGACCCACGCCTCGGACCCGTCGGCGACGATGACCGCTCCCGCCGCTTCTCTCGCGAGGCCGTCGGCGGCCCAGGGATGGGCCACCACCGGGACCCCCGCCGCCATCGCCTCCAGTACCTTCAACGGCACGCCGGAACCGAGGTT
>DATIVB010000236.1:0-4427 GCA_035466375.1 Chondromyces sp. | reverse complement strand
CGGTAGAAGAGCATGGTGCCGAGGTCGACCAGCGCCGGGGCCTCGAGCTCGCCCCGTTCGGCGCGCTCGTAGTAGTCCCGGATGACCTCGTCCCCGGGGTCGTCGGCGACCAGCCAGGGCACGAACATCGGCTCGCCGGCCCGCGCCGCGGCCGCAAACCCGGCGACGACAGCTGCCGTCACAAACAGGATTCCGATCCACTCTCGCATCGACACTCCCATCAGCCCGCGGGCTTTTTCTTCTTCTTGCGCGCGACGACCCTCACGTTGCCGTCATCCACCTGGACCTCGAAGCGCACCGCCTGCCCGAGGCGGGCCTCGATGCGCTGCCGCTGCGCCTCGATCTGCTGGTCGAAGGTCTTCCGGTCGACACTCACGTCGTGCCCCTGCAGGGCCTTGGCCGCGCGGTAGCGATCGAAGAGGGAGACCTCCTCCTGCGGGTTTACGGACCCCGGAGCGGCGGCGTTTGCCGCCCCGGCCGGCTCAGCCGGCGCCGGTGGTGGCGCCACCGGGCTGCCGCCGGCGGCGCCGCGCCCTTCCTCGCGCTCGCGCAGCATTCGCTCCCAGTTCATGGAGTAGGTCTGGAACCGGTGCTGCAGCTGCTCGATGCGGAACTGCTCGGCGCGGCGGTGGACGGTCTGCTCGGAGAGCATGCGGATGCGGCGGGCGATTCGCTCGCGCTCGACCTGGGGAACGGCCTTCTCGGCGCCCGCAAAGAACCGGTCCCACTTGCGGATGTGCTCCTGCAGCACCCGCTCGAGGATGGCAATCTGCTCGCTCAGCTCCACCGCACGCTCCCCCGTGTCCCGTGCCGGCCCCGCGTCCAGCGCGGCACTGCGATAGAATGCCCGCCGTGCAGGCTCTCCTCAGACGCATCCCCGCGATTCATCGGCTGCTCGATCGTCCTGCCCTCCGTGCGGCCGCTGATCGCTACGGCCACCCGTCCGTTATGGAGGCTTGCCGCACCGCCGTCGACCGGCTCCGCCGGCGGGTCGCCGCCGGTGAGGTGCCGGAGGACGCGCTCGGGGACGCCGCCGGGGCGCTCGAGCACGAGGTCCTCGCAGCCCTCCGGCGCGCGGACGAGCCCGCCTACGCCGCGCTGATCAACGCGACCGGCGTGCTCCTGCACACCAACCTCGGCCGGGCGCCGTTGCCTGCTGAGCTGCCGCCATCCCTGCGATCATACCTCGCCCTCGAGTACAACGTCACCGAAGGCCGGCGCGGCCAGCGCCTGGCGCCGCTCGCCGAGCGCATCGCGCGGGTCTGCGGCGCGGAGGCCGCGGTGATGGTCAACAACAACGCCGCGGCCCTCTTCCTGCTGCTCACGGCGCACGCCGCGGGGCGCGAGGTGGTGGTCTCGCGCGGGCAGCTGATCGAGATCGGCGGCTCCTTCCGCCTCCCCGACGTGATGGTCGCCGCGGGGGCGACCCTGCGCGAGGTCGGCTGCACCAACCGCACCCACCTCAGGGACTACGCGGCCGCCGTCTCCGAGCGCACCGCGGCCCTCCTGGTGGCCCACCAGTCCAACTACCGGATCGTCGGCTTCACCACCTCGCCGTCAATGGGCGAGCTGGCCGAGCTCGCCCACGCGCACGGCCTGCCGCTGCTCGTCGACCAGGGCTCGGGGGCCCTGCACGACCTCGCCCGCTGGGGCCTGCCGGCCGAGCCGACCGTCGGCGAGCTGCTGGCGGCGGGCGCCGACGCGGTCTGCTTCTCAGGCGACAAGCTCCTCGGCGGGCCGCAGGCCGGCCTCATCGTCGGCCGCAGCGAGTGGGTGGCGCCGCTCGCCCGCCACCCCCTCTACCGCGCCCTGCGTCCCGACAAGACGGCCCTGGTGCTGATGGACGAGACCCTGCGCCACCACTCCAGCGGCCGCCTCGAGGAGATCCCCCTGTACGCCCTGCTGGCGACGCCCGTCGACGGCCTGAAGCGGCGCGCCCTGCGCCTCGGGCAGCGGCTCCGGAAAGCCGGGGTGCCGGCGCGCGGGCGCGACACCCGCGCCGCCCTCGGCGGCGGCACCACTCCCGAGGAGACGATGGCGAGCTACGGCCTCGGCATCGCGGGCGGCCAGGCACTGGCCGACGCGCTGCGCGCCGCGTCGCCGCCGGTCGTCGCGCGGCTCGAGGACGACGAGGTGGTCCTCGACCTGCGCACGGTGCTCCCCGGCCAGGACCGGCTGCTGCTCGAGGCGGTCGTCGACGCCTACAACGGCATCCAGGCGAACCAGGCCGGCGGCGCGTAGAGCCAAAGAAGCGCGGCCAGTGCGAGGAAGGTCCCGAAGGGCAGCGGCGTCTTGCCCGAGCCCCGGCCGGCGAGGATCATCCCGAGGCCGAAGATCGCGCCCACCGACGCCCCAACGATCAGGACCCCGACTACTCCGCGCAGGCCGACCACGGCGCCGATCGCCGCCAGGTACTTGACGTCGCCCCAGCCCATGCCCTCGATGCCCCGCCACAGCTTGTAGATCACAATCACCAGGATCGGCAGCAGGGCGCCGACCGCGGCGCCGAGCAGCGAGTCGAGCCACCAGGTGTAGCCGCCGAGGGCCGAGCAGGCGAGGCCGAAGGCGATCGAGGGGTAGGTCAGGACGTCGGGCAGGATCTGGAAGTCGAGGTCGATGAGGCCGAGGGCGAGCGAGACCCAGGCGAAGACCGTCACCTCGACGCCGGTAACGCTGACCCCCCAGCGCAGGAAGGCGAGCACCGCCAGCACGCCGGCCGCAAGCTCGACCAGGGGGTAGCGCACCGAGATAGGGGCCTTGCAGCTGCGACAGCGGCCGCGCAGCGCGATCCACGAAACGAGCGGGATGTTGTCGTACCAGCGGATCGGGGTGGCGCAGGCGGGGCACGAGGACGGCGGCTCGCGCAGCACCGAGACCTCCCGCGGCAGGCGGTAGACCAGCACGTTGAGGAAGCTGCCCCAGGCCGCGCCGAAGGCGAAGATGAAGGCGATTACGAGCGGCTCGTCTGAGAAATGCATCGATACAGGTCCTCCTGCTGGCGAACCATGAGGTCGCGGTCGAAGCTCTCGAGGCCCGCGGCGGCCGCGGCCGACATCCGGGCCCGCAGCGCGGGGTCGGCGAGGATCTCGACGACCCCCGCGGCGAGTGCCGCGACGTCGCCGGCGGCGGCGAGCCGGCCGTTGACCCCGTCCCGCACCACCTCGACCGTCCCGTCGACGGCGGTCGCCACCACCGGCACCCCGGCGGCGAGCGACTCCACCACCGAGCACGGCAGCCCCTCGTGGCGCGAAGTCAAGACCGAGACCGTGGTGGCGGCGAGCAGGGCCGGCACGTCCTCGAACCAGCCGCCGAAGCGCACCCGGTTTGCGATCCCGAGCTCCCGGGCCAGGGCTTCCGCCGCCGGGCGCAGCGGCCCGTCGCCGACCATCACGAAGCAGGCGTCCGGCACGCTCTCGTGCACCGCCGCCGCGACCCGCACGAAGTCGAGCGGCGCCTTCTGGGGCTTGAAGTTGCCGATCTGGGTGACGACCGGGGCCCCGGCCGCGATGCCGAGGCGCTCGCGCACCGCCGCGCCGTCGGCCGGCGCGCGGAAGCGGGCGAGGTCGATGCCCGCCCTGATCACGGTCGCCCGGTCGGCGGTGAAGAGCCCGAGCTCGACCCCGCGCTTCAGGTCGAGCTCCGAGACCGTGACGCAACGGTCGGTGCAGCCCGCGAGCGCCGGCTCCGCGCGGCGGAAGGCCCAGCGCACCGGCGCCGCCTGCAGCGGCGTGAAGCCGAAGCCGTGCACCGTGTGCACCACCGCCGGCACGCGCTCGAGGCGCGCCGCGAGCCGGCCGAGGATCCCCGCCTTCGAGGAGTGGGTGTGCACCACGTCGGGGCGAAAGCTCCGCACGGTCGCCCGCAGGCGTCGCAGCGCCCGCACATCGTCGAGCGGCGCCACCCGGCGCACCAGGCTCGGCACCGGGAAACGCTCCAGGTCGGCCACCGAGGCCGCCTCGTCGTCGAGCAGGTCGCCCGGCCCCCACGCCAGCCCGACCTCGAAGTCGCGGCGGTCGAGGCAGCGCGCGGTGTGCAGGACGACCCGCTGCGCGCCGCCGAGCTCGAGGCGCGTGATCACCAGCAGCACCCGGATCCGTTCGGCCTCCCGCCCCGTGGGACGACGCGGCACAGCGGGCGGGATCGGACGGCCCGGCTCGTCCGTCACGTCGGGTCCTGCGCCTCGCGCACGAGGCTGCGGGCGGCGCGCATGCCGTCGAGGACCGCGTCCTCCATCGCCGAGTACTTCCACTCCGCCCAGCGGCCGGCGAGCCGCACTCCGCGCTCCCTGAGGTAGCCGCGCAGCAGGGCCACCGCCTCGCGGCGAGGGTGGTCGAAGACCACGTAGGCCGGGTCGATCACCGACACCCGCCGCACCTGCAGCGCTGCGGGGTCCAACAGCCCGGCCGAGACCAACGCCGCCTCGGCCC
>DATIVB010000235.1:0-4281 GCA_035466375.1 Chondromyces sp. | reverse complement strand
CTCGAGTCCCTGCGCGTCGTTCCGCGCACCGAGCACCTCGCCGAAGTGCCGGCGGGGGTCGGCTGGCACGGCCTGGCCGGCGTCTTCCGCGAGACCGTGGTGGTGCGCGCCCCCGAGAGGCTCACCTGGCAGCAGCAGCTCGGCGACAGGCCGTGGTTGGATCTCACCGTGGGCACTCCCGACAACCACCCCGTGACCTTCACCGTCGAGGCGTCGAGCCCCGGCCGCCAGGCCATCGTCCGCGAGCGTACCGTCACCGCCGGCGACCGCTGGGAGCCGTTCGCGGTCGACCTCGAGGAGCTGGCGGGGCGCGAGGTCCGTCTGACGCTGTCGCTCGCATCCGACGAGGACGGCCACATCGGCTTCTGGGGCGCGCCCGCTCTCCGCCACCGCGGCGCGCGGCCCACCGAGCTCGCGCCCAGCGAAGCCCGCGCCGCCCTCGGCCGAACCGGCGCGCCGCGCGGGGTGATCATGATCGTGGCCGACACCCTGCGCCGCGACCACCTCGAGGCCTGGGGCTACGAGCGCCCGACGGCGCCCACCATCGCCGCGCTCGCCGCCGCTGGCACCCGCTTCGCCGACAGCATTTCGCAGGGGTCGTGGACCAAGGTCGCGGTGCCGTCGCTGCTCACCTCCCTCTACGCCTCGAGCCACGGCATCTTCGACATCCCGCACACCGTCCCCGCCACGGTGACCACCCTCAGCGAGGTCTTCCGGGAACACGGCTACGCGACCTTTCACACCTCGTCGGTGATGTTCTCGGGCAAGAACAGCAACCTCCACCAGGGCGTCGAGGTGCTCCACGAGCGCGAGTCCATCGACGACCTCGGTGAATATCACTCGAAGACCTCGCGCACCTACGTCGACCGGCTGCTGCCGTGGCTCGAGGACCACGCCGAGCAGCCGTTCTTCGTCTTCCTCCACGTCTTCGATCCGCACAGCCCGTTCCGGCCCATGCACCCGCACGACGTACGCTGGCTCGACGGCGCGCGGGTCGCCGAGCACGAGCGGCACCTGGAGGAGGTGGCCGACGTGGTCGAGGTCTTCCACCACCTGCCGAGCGCCGAGCAGCTGGCCGAAGTCGAGGTCGACTCGGAGGTTTTTCTCGCCGCCGAGAAGGCCTGGTACGACGGCTCGATCCGCGCCATGGACTACGAGGTGGCGCGGCTGCTCGAGCGCCTCGACCAGCTCGGGCTTTCGGACGACACCCTGATCGCCTTCGTCGCCGACCATGGCGAGGAGTTCCTCGAGCACGGCAACCACTGGCACGGCCACTCCGCCTACGGCGAGCTGGTCAACGTGCCCATGTTCGTCACCTGGCCGGGCGTGGTCCCGGCGGGGCTGGTGGTGGACAAGACCACCCAGTCCATCGACCTCATGCCCACCCTCCTCGAGCTCGCGCAGCTGCCGGTGCCCGCCCAGGCGCAGGGCGCGAGCCTGCTGCCGCTGCTGGCCGCCCCCGACGACCCCGGCTCGTTCGGCTGGAACCGGCGCGCCGTCTTCACCGAGCGCAAGAACCCGCCCGGTGAGGAGACCGAGGGAACCGCCGACTCCCTGGCGGTGATCGCCGACGGCTGGAAGCTGATCTGGAACGTCGTGGTGCGCGACGAGCGCCCGGAGCACGAGCTCTTCGACCACGTCAACGACCCGCTCAACCTGCACAACATTGCCGAGAGGCACCCCGAGGTGGTGGCCGACCTGCGGGGCGAGATCGAGCGCTGGTAGGCCGTGGCCCTGGCGCAGAAGGTGACGGACGGCGACGCCGCGGAGATGACCCCGGCGCAGCTCGAGCAGCTGCGGGCCTTGGGCTACGTGGACTGAGGGCGGGGGATTCCCACCCCGCCACCGGGCCTTCAGCCCGTGTTCGCTGCCGACTTCCTCCGGGTCCCTACCCGAGGCGCATCCGTATGACGATCAGGGCCGCGATCGCCATCAGCACCACCAGCGCGGCGCGCCCCAGCGGACTGCCGTCCGGGATCCCCGAGACGTCCGCCCGGGCCAGGACGGTGACGATGCCGAGGTAGCCGTTGTAGCCCAGCTCCCACAGCAGGTCCTGGGCGCCGGGGTTGATCTCGCCGCACACCAGGCCCTGCGGGGTCGACGCCGTGATGTCCACCCAGGTCGGGACCGGACCCAGATCGGGGTCCTCCACCAGCTGCAGCTGGAAGAGGCGGCTCGCGATGCCGGCGCTCGGCAGGCACACCTCCGCCAGGGACCCACCGCCGCAGGGGGAGGCGTTGGCCGACGTGCCCACCAGCACCAGGTCCGCTGACGGCAGGAACCCCTGGGGGGGCGGGATGGACTCGGGAATCCCGGCGAGTGGCAGGGACACCGCCACCGTATACCCCGGGTCCTGGACCTGACACAGCGTGACCTGGGAGCCGTCCGCCAGGGTCACCGTCACCTCGTCGCCGGTCGGCGTGTTGGGCGGAACGTCGACGAGGCGCAGCAGCTCCCAACCGCCCTCGGGGAGGTCGTCGCCGGTGTCGGTGAGCAGGTTCATGGGGTTGGCCATGCCGGCGTAGACCCGGTTGCCCACCGAACGCATGTTGCGGACGCCGTACGAGGTGAAGTTCCCGAGCCCGCCGAGGCTCTCCGGAAAGGCCGGCGCGTCGGGGAACGGGAAATAGTAGAGGTCCGCGCCGGCAGTGGTGATGAGGTCCTCGCCGTTGGTCAACGCGCTCAGGAAGGCCGCCACGATCTCCGGCACGGTTTCGTCCGCGACGAGGTCCGCGATGAGGTCCTCGAGGTCGATGTCCTCCGACTCCAGGATCGCCTCTAGCGCCGTGACCCCGATGTCCTGCAGCAGGTACAGCCAGTCCATGGTGCCGACCCAGAGGCGGCCGTTGTTGACCACCATGGACCAGGTGTAGTTGTTGAACAGGTTGCCGAAGCCCGAGATCCCCCAGGTCGGCGTCCAGCCCGTGTCCACGATGCTCCAGTAGTCGGCGGCGGACGGCGGGTCGGGCCCCACCGGCCCTTCCATGAACACCGGCAGCGCCGGCAGCCCGTACAGCATCTCGATCTCGGGCGCCGTCGCCAGCTCGCCGCCCCGCCAGACGGATATGGCCCGGTGGGATCCGAGGAGGGCGGCCAGCACGAACTCCTCCATGGCGGCGCCGGCGGTGCCGGCGTCGGAGTAGAAGTCGGAGTAGAACGCGAAGTTGGCGGCGGCGGCGAGGAACGGCGGGTGCATGGTGCCCCAGAACAGCTGGCCGCCGAAGGAGGCCATCGCGCCGACGCCGGTGACCAGCGCATTGGCCGTGTCGGGCTCGTAGTCGCCCACCCGCCAGACCTTGGTCCAGGGCCCGTCGCCGGCGTCCAGCCAGCCGTCGGCCGGGTCGGCCCCGGCGGCGGGGTCGGGGCTGATCCAAACGCCCGGTGTCTCGCCGAGACCCGCCAGCACGGCGGGGTTGGGCCAGGTCCCTGCGGCCAGCCGCCCCTCGTGGGCGGCGAGCTCCGCCACCTGCTCGCCGGGGAGGAAGGTCACGGTCTCGAAGCTGAAGGGGTCGGCCGCGCCGCCCGTCCAGCGCAGCACCTGGCCGCCGGGTGGGGCGGGCAGCACCGCCGGCACGCCGACGCCGGCGTAGAGCTCACCGCCCAGGACCACGAAGCGGCGGATGTCCGACCACGGCAGCTCGGCGGCGCCGAGGTAGGAACCACCGTCGGCGAAGGCGAAGACGTGGACGTCGCCTCCGAGCGACGGGCCCGCCAGCAGCACCACGCCGTCCGAAGCGCCCGCCGCGCGCAGGCCCACCACCTCGGCGAGCAGTGCCAGCCCGGCGGCGTCCATGTCCGCGGTCTTGTCCTCCAGCACGCCGGTCATCGTGTGGTAGACGTTGATCTCGGGCGGACGCTGGTCGCCGAAGGGGTCGTAGACGGCGCCGCCGAACTCGCACACCCAGGAGTTGGTCTCGTGGGCCGGAAAGTCCCCGCCGAGGGCCTGGCCGATGAGGCTCGACATCACGTAGCAGTGGGTGTTGGCCACGGTGCCGAACCAGATGTCGGGCCCCACGTCCACCATGCCCCACACGTAGGCCTGGTTCACCTTGGGACGGGCGTCGCCGGCGCACGGCGGAGCGGTCTGCGGTCCGCCGATGGAGGTGTAGCACTCGTCCGGAGCCGCCTTGGCCAGCAGCTGCCGGCTGACGGTGCCGAACTCGAGACCCACCAGGGTCTTGGCGTCGTCGGGCATGCTCACCGCGGTGGCGGTCTTCGGGGCCCTGCTCCGCTGCTCCTTCCAGAACTCCGCGAGAGTGTCGTCGGCCTGGACAACATCGG
>DATIVB010000234.1:0-5509 GCA_035466375.1 Chondromyces sp. | reverse complement strand
CCTGCAGACCGACGGGCTGTACGAGCACGCCGACGGTGAGCGCCCCTACACCCCGCATCGCCTCGAGGCCGCGATCCGCCGCGTCAAACACCTGCCGGCGCGGGACATCGTCGAAGCCATCCGGCAGGACATGGTGGCCTTTGCGCCGCCGAAGGACGACACCAGCCTGGTGGTCATCAAGCGCTCCTGACGCCGACGTTCGAACGTTGAAACGTTGGAACGTTAGAACGTTCCCCCCACCTCCCGCGTCACAGTACGCCGGGTGGAGCGGCGGAAACGTTCAACGTAAAACGTTAGAACATTCGGCTCATCCGGAATTGATGGGATGGAGGCATCAGATAGTACCCGTAGCCGTCTTCGTGCCCGGATTCAGTTTCAGTGACAGTGGCAGATGACAGTGACAGTCTCAGTGACAGTTTCGGTGACAGTCTCAGTGTCGGAGGGCCGCGTCCGTGGCAGTGAGGCGGCGTCGCGACCGCGGCATGGCCACCTCCGGGTCGACCATTACCAGAAATCGCCGCCTTTCGAGGCGTCAGCGCGAACCGTCGCAACCACGAAGGCACCAAGACACCAAAAAGACACCAAGGATTCTCTTCGTGAACATCTTGGTGCCCTGGTGTCTTGGTGGTTCAACCTCGGGCGGGCGGGTGGAAATCCGAAATTCGAAATCCGAAATCCGAAATCCGAAATCCGAAATCG
This sequence comes from Chondromyces sp., assembly GCA_035466375.1. GTDB lineage: Bacteria > Acidobacteriota > Thermoanaerobaculia > Thermoanaerobaculales > Sulfomarinibacteraceae > Sulfomarinibacter. The sequence continues at coordinate 4,810 of DATIVB010000234.1, read as the reverse complement.
GCGGGCGGGCGGCATTCATAACTCCTAATTCGAGACGTCGCCATCCCATATTTTCCATATGAGCCGAACGGTCGAACGATGCGGCTTCAGCCGCCAGGCCACGCGACATGGCACAATCCCGGACGCCGGTCGATCTCGGCGGGAAGGAAATGCGCGAATGAGAAGACTCCTCGTGGCCTCCGGCCTGACGTTCTTCGGACTCGCACTCGCAATCCAGCTCGTCCCGGTGGACCGCAGCAATCCCCCCGTGACGGCCGACCTCGCGGCGCCGCCGGCCGTGGATGCCGTCCTCCGCGCCTCGTGCTACGACTGCCACTCCAACGAAACGCGCTGGCCGTGGTACAGCCGGGTCGCTCCGGTGTCGTGGCTGGTCGCGCACGATGTCGAGGAGGCGCGCGACCACTTCAACTTTTCACTCTGGGGCACCTACGAGAGAAAGCGGCAGCAGCGCCTGGCGGAGGAAATGTGGGAGGAGGTCGAGGACGGCGAGATGCCGCTCCGGACGTACCTGCTGGCACACCCTGACGCGCGTCTGTCCGATGACGACCGTGCGATGCTCGCGGCGTGGTCGGCCGAGGTTTCAAGCGAGCGCTGACATCCGGCCCGTTCGTGCCCGACCTCCATTTTCAGACGTCGGCGGTGCGCACCTCGGGCTCTGCTCCCGGCGGCTCCTCGTCCCACCACGGCGGCAGGATCCGGATCAGGCCCCACAGGATCAAGAACGGCAAGACCATCAGGATGATCGCCGGCAGCAGCCCCTCGCGGGTCGCGAAGTCCATCTTGTAGACCGTGTAGCCGAGAAAGCTCTTGGAAAACAGCTGGCCGCCGATGACCACATTCCAGCGCATGGCGAAGATCCCGATCAGGGTCAGCACGCCGGCGATGGCGTAGGCATTCTTGCGCGCCCTCTCGGTGAGCCGCACCACCTGGGTGAGCGCGAGAATGCCGAGCGGCAGCAACGTACCGAGCATGATCTGGATCAGGATCTGCGAGCTGAAGAGCCTCGTCTTGACCATGAAGTCGAGGCTCTTGAAGGACTCGTCGGCTTCGTACATGCGGTGGATCAGATCGAGCATCTCGAGCGAGAAGTCGATGATGAACGCGTACAGCAGGTAGCGGGCGATGGTGTCCAGGCACGGCATGTCGATGGGCTTGCCGCGCAGCCAGGAGACGGCCATGTACACGAGCATCACCAGGGCGATACCCGAGACGATGGCGGAGAACAGGAAGACCACCGGCATCAGCGGTGTCGACCACCACGGGTTGGCCTTCACCGAGCCGAAGATGAAGCCGACGTAACCGTGCAGCAGGAACGCCGACGGGATGCCGACAATGGTGATGAAGTGGCCGATGCGGTCGTCGATCATGAGCGAGCGCTCGCTGATATTGTCCGAGCCGAGAGCGAGGACGCGGTAGAACCCGCGCACGAATCCCGTGCTGGCGCGAGCCTTGAGCACGATGTCGCGCCGGTAGTCGAGCCAGATCTCGAGCACCAGGACCGCCATGAGATACCACAGGTAGACGAAGCCGAACATGGCCATGGCCGAGTCGGTCTTCGGCGTCAGGTACATCTGCAGCGAACGCTCGGGGTGGCCGAGGTGAAGCTGCAGCGGCAGCGGCGCCACCAGCAGGAAGGCCAGAGCGGTGAGGAGCGCGAGCCGGTAGGTGGGCTTCACCGCCTCCACCTTGAAGACCCGCTCGAGCGAGGCGAGGATGAAGGCGCCCGCCACCAACCCGGTGATGTAGGGGTAAAGGACGATGAGGATGCTCCACTGAAGCTCGATCTCGTTGGGGTACATGAAGCCTTCGACCATGGCGAGCAGGGAGTCCATCGCCGCCTCCTACCGCACCGAACCGTCGAGGTCCGCGTAATAGACCTTGGACCCGGTCGCCATCTGCGGCTTCAGGACCTGCACCATGTTCTCCCGCAGAAAGACCTGGATCGGGTCGTCCGGGTCCTTGAGGTCGCCGAGCATCCGCGCCCCCGTCGGGCACACCTCGCAGCACGCCGTCGTCAGCCCTTTCGTGATCCGGTGGTAGCACAGGCTGCACTTGTCCACCGAGTGGGTCTCGGGGTCGATGTAGCGGCAGCCGTACGGGCACGCCTGTACGCAGTACCGGCAGCCCAGGCAGTAGCCCTTGTCCACCAGCACCACACCGTCCGGGCTTTCGAAGGTGGCCCCGACCGGGCACACCTGGACGCAGGGAGAGTGGGCGCAGTGATTGCAGAGCTTCGGGACGAAGAAATTCTTCGAGCCGTCGCCGGGGCGGTAGCGCTCCGGGAACCCGTCGTGACCGCCGTTCGGCGAGTCGACCACGGGGTGCTCGATGTCGCCCTCCGGCACGTGGTAGCGCTCGACCCAGGTACGGAAGTAGTAGGGCTCCCGCGACACACCGTTCTCGGTCTTACAAGCCCGCACGCACCCACCGCATCCGATGCACTTGTCGATGTCGATGGCCATCGCCCACCAGTGGTCGTAGAGGCCGTACTCCGGGGCCGACTCGAGAGTCCCGGCCACCACGTGCTCGACGGCGCGGGCCGTGACCGCGGTCATGATCAGATACTTGCCGGCTGCGAGCAGAAAATCGCGACGATCCGATGACATGGGGAAACCTCCTCAGACTTCCGGGTGATGGGGCGCGTGGCACTCCAGGCATGCCTCGCCTTCGGCGTGGTCCTCGGGCTCCACCTGTGGGAACCACTTCGGCTTGGCAACGCCGCTCTGGTGGCACGACAGGCACAGTGGCGTCGCCTGCGGCAGCTCGGGGGCCGACGCACCGGGGTCTTCGGCGTGCCCGGCGAGCGCACCGTGGCAGGCCTCGCATCCGACGGCCGCGTGAGCGCTGCCGAGACGCGCGTCGGCGACATCGTCGTGGCACGACTCGCAGATGCCACGCCCGGCGAAGCTCGGTCCGATCGAGTTGTTGTCGGCGAGCGCACCGGTCCGGTAGTGCCCGAGCTCCCCGAAATCTGCAGGCACCAGCACGCCGCGGAGCACGAGGAACACGACGATGCCGCCAGCGAACAGCCCCGCCATCCGGATCAGGTGTTCCTTGTCTCTGAACAGCTCCCGCATCCACCACCTCCTCAGCCGGAAGACATTGCGGATTCCATCGATGCTGCATCTCTCCCGTTGAATTCTAATCATGGATACTCAAATGTTCAATAATAATAATCTCAGCTCTCGGGAAACCATTGAGAGACTTTCTCATAATCTTCCGAGTCCGAAGATCGACGGTGCAGGTGCGCTCGACGCGAGCCCGCCTCCGGGCCCCTTCCCGTCAGTGCAGATCGCCTGGAATCGGCGGCCGCGGCACGCTCCCGGAAAACAGGTGGGGAGAAAACTTTCTCCTCCCTCTTGATTCCTCGGCTGGCACCGTGCAAGATCCGCACTCGAAAGATTTCCGCGGGAGGCAGGGTCATGGCCGCGAAGCAGAGCACGTTGTGGTTCGGCTACCTCGAGGCCGGAAAAAAAGGGAGCCTGGTGGTCCGCGATGTGACGCTCGACACCGGCACCCCGACGACGATCTACCTCTTCAACCAGAAGAAGGGCAAGATCCTCGAGTACCGGAAGGACATCGTCGAGTCGAAGCTCCGCGAGCTGAAACCCAAGGAAGCCGACGCCGTGGAATCACTCGAGCAGGAGTTCGAGCGCGCCCGGACGGGCTTCGTGCCGCGGGTGGCGCGGCGCCCGGTCTCGCTGCCGCCGCCGCGCAAGAAGCGGCGCGACGAGGAAGCGCCGGACGTCGAGCTCGACGACGACGCGCCGATCGTCGTCGACGACGACGACGACGAGGACGACGAGGACGCGAAACCCATTCTCGACGACGACGACGACTGAAGCCCGGCATTCCTCGCGGCCGGGCAGGAAACGGGCCGCCGGTCCGGTGACGGCGGCGACAGGCAACCACCGGCCCTCAACCACGAAACGCTACGGAACGATGGTCGCGTCCTCGAGCATCACAGTGTAGGTGTAGCCGGCGCCGAAGTCCCTGTCGACGGCGACCGTCCCGGTCGCGGTGATCACGTCGCCCACGGCGGCCTCGGTACTGGTGGTCACGGTGATGTCGTTGGTGCCCTCGGCGAGCTCGCCGGAGCCGTCCTGCAGGTGCAGCCAGTTGCGGCCGAGGATGGCGCCGTTGTACTTCACGACGCGGCCGCGCACGGTGACCGTTTTCCCGGCCAGGTCGGCCTTGCGCTGCCACAGCTCGGCGATCGTCATGCCCCCGGCGGGCGCGCCCACCGGGGCGGCGGCAGCGGCGCCGGAGTCGATCGCGAAGGCCTCGAGCGACGGGTGGCCGGGCGGCAGCTCCGCGCCGGCGGCCTGCGCCGGGGCTGCGGGCATCTCGCCCTCCGGCACGATGAACGAGGCGAAGTAGATGCGGTCGAAGTCACGGTCGAGGCTGGCGCTGTGGAAGCCCTCCATGGGAGTCTCCAGGGGCAGCGTCACGCGGTCTCCGGCAGCGACCGCAAAGCGGTTCGAGGCGGCCCAGATCTCGGCCTCGCCGGTGTCCACGCGGACGTAGGTGTAGCCCGCGGCGTCCATGGTCTCGAGGACGGTTCCGGTCACCATCTGCGGCGCGCTCGGCGAGGCTCCGTGGGACGAGGCCGCCATCACGACATTCTCTGCAGCGGGCGCCTCCTCCACGGCGGGTTCGTTCGAGCAGCCCACAACCAGGACGGCGAGAGCTGCGACGAGGGGCGCGACGTATGGCCTGAAAATCATCTCGAGGTCTCCATTCTGCGGCATTTCATGCCCGCACCGCGGCTTCGAGCCGGCGGGAGGCGGTCACCCTAACACGGCAGCTG
>DATIVB010000233.1:0-4904 GCA_035466375.1 Chondromyces sp. | reverse complement strand
AATCGAACTGCGCTGCGAATCTGTCGTCGGCACCAGACTTCAGAGATCGGTATCTCTCGATTGAAAGAGTTTTCCGCACGCGAAAAGGTGCCTGAATAGGTGCCTGAAAGGGTGCCTTACAGCGAGTTCAGGAGGCCTGGGCGGAACCTCGTGACTCTGTTTTCAGGTGCATGGGTATGCAGACCGGGGTGTCGATTCTGTTGGCCCATGCACCGATGAATCGACGGAGCCGGCAGGTCTTATGGCTCGCGCACTTCCGGTCACACTCGAACGGCCGCTTGCGAGCCTGCCGAGCGGTCAGCTCGGCCTCTGTTCCGGACCCGGCGGTGGTGAACATGACTGGAGGCTCGGAGACGATGCCGACGTCATAGTTGAGATCAAAGGTCGGCGTGCCCGCGACGCAAAGGTGGGAATTCCGTGGCTCGGGCGTGGTTGCACGAAGCGGAGGGACCGTGCATGTCTCGTTTCACGGGCGCCCGGTCATTGCCGGGCCTGCTGGCCGTCGTGTTCGTCACGAACGCGATGGCCCCACATTCCACCGCCGCGGTGCCCGAGCCGCCGCCAACGCTCGTCGGGCAGGTGACGTGCTCCGAGTGTTGGGGCGAGGCCGATCGCAGCGTTGTGCCCTACGGCGGAGAGGCTGACCGCGCCTGCGCCGCGCGCTGCGCCGCGGCGGGCGTCCCACCGGCCATCGCGGTTCGCGGGGAGGACGGCACGTTCCGTCTGCTGACGATCGACGGCCCGCCGCCTGCGCCGCACGGAGACTGGCTCGAGTTGATCGCCGCGTTCGTGCGGGTCGAGGTGGCGCGGACCAACGGTGTCGGCGTGCGGATCACCACCCTGGAGCGGCTCGACGCGTCGCCCTGGCCTGCGACCGCGGCCGCGAACCCCGAGGATCTTCGCTGGCGCGATCTCACCGGTGTCGAGCAGTCGGTCGCCTCGTTGCGCGGCCGTATTGCCGTCGTCAACTTCTGGGCGACGTGGTGCGCGCCGTGCGTCGAGGAAATGCCGGTGCTCGCCGGCATCCAGGCCGACTACGGGCCGCTCGGTGTGCAGGTCGTCGGGATCGCGGCCGACCGGCGGGACGATGCCGACAAAGTGCTGGCCTTCGCACGAAAAGCCGGTCTGACGTTTCCGTTGTGGCTCGGCGCGACGACGGCCGACATGGCGTCGTTCGAGGTCGGTCCCGCTCTGCCGGCCACGGTCGTGATCGACCGCGACGGCCACGTCGTCGAGCGGGTGCACGGGGTCGTCGAGGACGAGGCCCTGCGCGAGGTGCTCGACCGCCTGCTTCGTGGCACCGGCGGGGAGCGGATCGCGGGCGCGCGGAGCGAGAAGCCGGAGCGCGCGACCCGGGCGTCCGGCGAGGGCGCTCTCGTTCCGAGCTGACCCGTTTGACCCGGCGAGGGTCGGGCCGTCCGGGGGACGGCCGATGTTGGGTCGAGGCCGTGGGCGGCATCCGCGCGGTGGATTCCCGAGCAGATCGATCGCGCGCAGTTGCGCTTCACTCTGACGCGCTGGGTGTTGCCCCGCCTGTCGGTGGGGGTGGAGTGGAACCCTCTGGCCGACGAAGTCGGTCCCCTGGCCAACGTTGTCGCCATTCGCGAGGGGGCGCGTCGTCCCTCGGTGATGTTCGGCGTGTCGTCGGACCGGATCGGCACGCCCGACGGCACGGCGTACTTCGCGACGGTCGCGAAGGACCTCGAGCCGATCGTGGGCTGGCCCATCGCACCGTACATCGGCGCCTCATACGGTACTTTCGACGACGAGCTTCGAATGATCGGCGGCTTGCGTGCGCGCCTCGGCCGCGGCGTGGCCGTGCGAGCGACCCACGACGGTGTGAACCTGCATCCGGCGCTCGAGGTCGACCTCTCCGGCAGTCAGACGTTGTCGTTCATCTGGGTCGAGACCGAGATGTTCGGCCTGGCCTACAGCGTGTCGTTCTGACCGCGGTTTCGGCCGGAAGGCGAGGATCGCGGACTTCGGGTACTACCGGATCGAGGGCGAGGACTGGTACAAGCGCGCGCTGCGTGCGCACGCTAACTGCGTCGAGAACCTCCCGGTGTACGGCGCCGTCGTCGTGGTCGCTGTGGTGGCGGGAGTCGACACCTCGGTCCTCGACGCGCTGGCATTGGTCCTGATCGCCGCCCGCGTCGTCCACACCCTGGTCCACGTCCTCTTCGAGCAGACGACCGTCGTGGTCAGCTTCCGCTCGGCGTTTTACAACGTGCAGTGGGCGTGCATGTTCATCATGGCGCTGGTGATCGCCGCTGAAGCGACCTGAGGAAGCGGTGCTAGGATTACCGTGATGGACATTCAAGAGCGCAGCCGCAGGCGTCGGGAGTCGATCGAGACCCACCGCGCGCACTCGTTTGCCGACGCGGACGACTGGGACCTCGAGTTCTGGCAGCGGCGGACGCCCGAGGAGCGCCTGTCGGCCCTGGTGGCCATCCGCCGCGACGTCGCCCTGGCCGAGGCCGCGCGCCGCGGCGACGCGGCGCCGGGGCGCTGAGCGATGGAAGCCGTCCAGGACTTCGAAGACATCCTCGAGCTCTTCTCCCGCCACCAGGTGCGCTACCTCATCGTCGGCGGGCTGGCCTTCATCTTCCACGCCAAGCCGCGCTACACCAAGGACATGGACCTCTGGATCGACCCGGACCGCGAGAACGTCCGGCGCGCCAACCGGGCGTTGGAGGAGTTTGGCAGTCCGTCGCTGCTGACCGAGGACGACGCGGACGAGATCCTGCAGCTGGGGGCGGCCCCGAACCGGATCGACATCCTGCGCAACGTGATCGCGCTCAGCTTCGCCGATGTGTGGCCGCGCCGGATCGACAGCCGCTACGGGAGCGCTCCGGCGCACTGGATCGGGCTCGACGATCTTCTCGCCATCAAGAGCGGCATCGACCACCCGCGGCACCAGGAGGACGCGCGGGTTCTCCGCGCCGTCCGCGAGCAGCAGCGCGTGCGCGACGGCGAGTAGCCGACGCCTGTGCCGCGCCCCGCGCCGGGCGTATATACTCGCGGCCGCGACCATGAAAACCGAGGTCAGATACGCCAGGAACCGGGACGGCCAGTGGCTGGCGTTCCAGCTGTGCGGCGACGGCCCGCTGGACATCGTTTTCGTCCCCGACTGGGTCAGCAACCTCGAGGTGATGTGGGAGGAGCCGACCCTGGCCGCCTTTCTCGAGCGCCTGGCGCGCTTCGCTCGGGTGATCTGCTTCGACAAACGCGGCACCGGCCTGTCGGACCCCGTGCCGCTCGGCGCCATCCCCACCTGGGAAGAGTGGATGTACGACGTCGGTACCGTGATGAACGCAGCCGGCAGCCCTCGCGCCGCAGTCTTCGGCCACGGCGACGGCAGCGCCATGGCGCTGCTTTTCGCTGCCACCAACCCGGACCGGGCGACGGCGCTGATTCTGGCCGACGCCTACGCGCGGAGGACAGCGGCCGAGGACTACCCGTGGGGCGTTCCCGCCGAGGTGGTTCCGCGCCTCATCGAAACGATCCTCGCGCAGTGGGGGACCGGCGAGGCCGCGATTGCCGGCGCTCCGAGCCTGGTGGCCGCCGATGCGGGCTTCGTCGCGTGGCGCGGGCGATACGAGCGGGTGGCGATGAGCCCGGGTCAGTTCCATCCGGTCTACCCTCTGACCTACCAGATCGACCTGCGCTGGGTCTTGCCGACGATCCGCCTGCCCACGCTCGTGCTCCACCGCGCAGGCAACCGCTACGTCCGTCTCGGCAACGGCCGCTACCTGGCCGAGCACATCGAGGGCGCGAGCTTCGTCGAGCTCGCCGGGGGAGACCACATCTTCCACGCCGGCGACATCGAGGCGATGGTGTCCCCGGTGCAGGAGTTCCTGACCGGCAGCCGCGCGAGCCTGGAACCGGAGCGCGTGTTGGCGACGGTGATGTTCACGGACATCGTCGGTGCGACGGCCCTCGCCGAGCGACTGGGCGACGGCGCGTGGCGCGAGCTGCTGCAGCGCCACCACGCGGTGGTGCGGCGCGAACTGGTGCGCTTCCGGGGGGCCGAGGTCGACAACGCGGGCGACGGTTTCTTCGCCTCGTTCGAGGGGCCGGCGCGCGGCGTGCGCTGCGCCATGGCGATCCGCGACGCCCTGCACCCTCTCGGCCTCGAGATCCGCGCCGGTCTCCACACCGGCGAGTGCGAGCGGTCGGGCGGCAAGCTCACCGGGATCGCGGTGCACATCGGGGCGCGGGTGGCGGGGCTCGCCGGCGCCGGCGAGGTGCTGGTCACTCGCACCGTGAAGGACCTCGTCGCAGGGTCCGGACTGGTCTTCGACGACCTGGGGGAGCACGAGCTGAAGGGCGTCAGCGAGCCGTGGCAGCTGTACCGCGCGCGGGAGGTCGATGCCGAACCGGGTGCCGGCGGCGCTCGCTGACCGCCGTCGGAGCGCGCTCGATCCCGAGGCCGGTCAGGGTCAGGCTTTGTCCTCGAGCTCGGCCCAGCGGCGGTAGAGCTCGGCGACCCGGTCGCGGGCCCGCTCGTGGGCGAGGAAGGCGCGGTGGGCGGCGTCGGCGTCGGAAGCCACCTCGGGGTCGGCGATCTGCAAGGCGGCCTGCTCGAGCTCGACCTCGGCCGCGAGGATAGCCGCCTCCATCCCCTCGTACTCGCGTTTCTCGCGGTAGCTCAGCCCGGAGCGCGCGGGCTTGTCGCGGCGCCGTTCGGGCCGGGCCCGGCGCGGGGCCGCAGCTGTGGACTCGCGCTCGGCGAGCCACTGCTCGACGTCGGCGAAGGGGGCGGCGCCGCCGGCGCCGTCCAGTGCGAGCAGGACCGTGCTCACCCTGTCGAGCAGGTAGCGGTCGTGCGAGACCAGGACGAGCGCGCCCGGAAAGTCGAGGAGGCTCTCCTCGAGCACCTCGAGAGTGGGAATGTCGAGGTC
>DATIVB010000232.1:0-3201 GCA_035466375.1 Chondromyces sp. | reverse complement strand
GTGCCCCTGTACTTCCGCTATCACACCATGCGCTACCGCTTCACGGACGAGGGCGTGTCCATGAGCTGGGGGGTGCTGTTCCGCCGCGAGATCAACCTCACCTACGCCCGCATCCAGGACATCCACCTCACGAGCAATTTCGTCGAGCGCTGGCTCGGCCTGGCGAGGATCCAGATCCAGACGGCGAGCGGCAGCGCCCGCGCCGAGATGACCATCGAGGGGGTGCGGGAGGTGCGCGCCCTGCGCGACTTCCTGTACTCCCGGATGCGCGGGGCCCGGCCGGCGGGTCGCCCCGCCCCGACGACCGGCGGCTCGCCGCGGCCGGCTGCCGTTGCGGGCGGGCCCCCAGCGCAGGCCGACAATCCCCTGGCCGAGACCGCCGCCCTGCTGCGGGAGACCGCGGCCGAGCTCGCGGCGATCCGCCGCGCCCTCGAGGTCCGCGCTGCGAGGCCGGCCGATGACTGAGGCTGTGGTCTCGGGGCTCGTCGCCAGGGTCCTCAAGGTGCCGGCGCGGCCCGAGCCGCCGGCCGGCCGCCCGGGCTCGCTCAAGGTCTTCAACCCGGCGCGGGGCTTCTACCGCTACCGCCTGCTCGGCTGGGGCATCGGCCAGGCCGGGACCGCCGTCGGCCTGCTGGTCGGCCTCATGTTCCTGGACCGGATCGAGCTCGGCCCCCTGTTCCTGGCCGGCGGGCTGATCCGGGTCGTCGAGGTGGTGGGCGTGGCCGGCTTCCTGGCCCAGCTGCCGCTCTCCTTCCTCATGGTGGGCCTCGACTACCGCTACCGCTGGTACATGGTCACCGACACCACGCTGCGGATCCGCGAGGGCCTGCTGACGGTGCGCGAGCAGACCATGACCTTCGCCAACATCCAGAACCTGTCAACCCAACAGGGGCCGCTGCAACGCCTCTTCGGCATCGCCGATCTGCGGGTCCGGACGGCCGGCGGCGGCGAGCGGGGAGGTTCGTCCGAGCAGCATGGCGAGGGCGCCAACATGCACCTCGGCTACCTGCGCGGGGTGGACAACGCGGCCGAAATCCGCGACCTCATCGGCCGCCGGATGCGCGGTCTGCGCGATGCCGGTCTCGGCGATCCCGACGAGGAGGCCCCGACGACCGGCGCGGACGGGGCGTTCGCGGCCGCCTCGGGCGAGCTGGCGGCGGCGGCGCGCACGCTGCGGAACGAGGCCGCAAGGCTGCGGGCGAACCTCGCCTAGCGCGTCCCGTTCCGTCGGGATTTCGCGACTGCGTCGCGAACCAGACCGCGGCCGACAGCGTATGATGTGGTGATGCAGCGCTCGCAGCGGCGTCTGACGCTGACTCTGGCGCCTGGAATTCTCGCGTTCCTCATCGCCGCCCTGTCGGTCGCGGACATGTTCCTCCCGCGGCCCTACGACGGCGTCATCCTGGAGGCGGACGTGCCGGGCGCGCGGGTCGTGCGTGCGGTGGTCCCCGGCTCCGGGGCCGACCGCGCCGGTATCCGTCCGGGCGACGTCATCGTCGGCATCGACCGCACCTTCCTCGACTCGCAGACCCACGCCCAGACCCTGCTCAACCGCCACCGCATCGGCGAGTCGATCGCCTATCTGGTGCGCTCGGGCGGCAGCATCTTCGAGGTCGACGTCGAGCTCGGACGCCGCCGCATCGGCGACACCTCGTACCTCTACGCCGCCATGCTCGGCTTCCTCTTCTTCGGGGTCGGCGTCTTCGTCGTCCTGCGCCAGCCGCGGCTGCCGGCGGCGCGGGTCTTCTTCACCATGAGCAGCCTCTTCATGCTGTTCCTGGTGTGCCGCCTGCGACCCGCCTCCTACTCGTGGGTCGACACCTTCGTGCTCACCACCGGCACCATGGCACTGCTCTTCCTGCCGGCGGCGTTCCTCCACTTCTTCCTGATCTACCCCCGCCCGGTGTGGGAGTGGCGCCGTGACATCATCGCCCGCACCCTCGGCCTGGTGTCCAGGATCAGCGCCAAGATGCTGCCGATCTACCTGGTGCCGCCGCTGGTCTATCTCGGGACCGTGGTGTGGGCCCGCCGCTCGGGCAGCCAGCTCGCCCTGATCAGCGGCGCGCCGATGACCAACTGGTGGGTGATGGTCGGTTACATGGTGCTGGGGCTCGGCGCCCTCGGCCTGAGCGCGCGCTTCCTGCCCGACCCCAACCAGCGGCGCGGCGCCGGTCTGGTGTTTCTCGGCACCCTCTTCGGGGTGGTGCCGTTCATCGTCCTCGCGGTGGCCTTCCCGTCGTTCTTCAACACCGAGCGCTACCTGTTCTTCGGCGTCGTGCCGCTGATCCTGGTGCCGATCACCTTCGCCTACGCGATCATCCGCTTCGGGCTGCTCGACATCCGGGTGATCCTCCGCAAGAGCCTCCTCTACACCGTGACCACCGCGATGGTGACCGCGGTCTACGCCCTCGGCATCGCGTCGTTCAACCTCCTGTTCCGCGGCACCGCGCTCGCGGAGTCGCCCTACTTCCCGGTCGTTTTCGCGCTCGCGATCGTGCTCCTCTTCGAGCCGCTGCGGCAGCGGCTGCAGGGACCCGTCGACCGCTTCTTCTTCGCCGAGCGGCTCCGCCTGCAGCGGGCGATGGTGGAGATGGGGGAGGCCTTCACCAACGAGGTCGACATCGGCCCGGTGGTGGCGCAGCTGGTGGAGCGGCTGCCGGAGCTGCTGGCGCTGCGTTTCTCCGCCCTGTACCTGATCAAGGGGGAGCGCCTGGTGCGGCAGGCAGGCCCCGCCGACCTCCCCGACGAGCTGCCGATCATCGGCATCCTCCACGATCAGCTCAAGCGCCAGGGCTCGCTGGTGCGGCTCGAGGACCTGGCGCCGCTGCGCCTGCTGTCGCCGGCGGTGGAGAGGTTCGCCTCGGGGCTCGGTGCGGCCGGAGTCGAGCTGGTGGGGCTCCTGGCCACCACGCGGCGCGCGGTGGGCGTGATCCTGCTGTCGGGCAAGGCCGGGCAGACCGCCTTCGAGAAGGAGGAGCTGCAGCTCCTGCGGGGGCTCCTCAACCAGGCCTCGATCGCGCTCGAGACCAGCATCCTGCTCGACGAGCGCACCCGCCAGGCGGAGCTCGAGCGCGAGCTCAAGATCGCGGCCTCGATCCAGTCCTCGCTGCTGCCGCACGAGCTGACCACGCCCGAGGGATGGGCGCTGGCGGCGGCGTGCCGCCCCGCGCGCGAGGTCGGCGGCGATTTCTTCGCCGAGCT
>DATIVB010000231.1:0-5151 GCA_035466375.1 Chondromyces sp. | reverse complement strand
CGCGTGATCCCGGCGTGGCTCATCGAGCGCCTCAAGGGCTTCGTGGTCTGGTACCTGCGGCGCTTCCGAGTCAACGCCCGATCGGACCCGGAGCAGATGGCGCGCTACGTGCGCACCGTGCGCGCCGCCGACCCTCTGCGGCTCAAGCTGTCGGCGGCCGCGGTCCTCGACTACTCGGTGCTGCCGGGGCTGGAGTCGGTCGTCGCCCCGGTGGCAGTGGCCTACGCGGGCTCGGACATCCTCCACAGCGAGCACGAGGTCGCCCGGATCGTGGGTGCGATGCCTCACGGCTCGGCCGTGCGCTGCCCCTCCAACACCTACATGCACTCCGCGGCGGTGGCGGCCGACCTCGACGGCTTCCTGTCCGGCCTCGATGGGATGGGGAGATGAGCGTGACTCGGAAACGGCTGCCGCGCTGGCTGACCCTCGCCCTCCTGGTGCTGGCGCTGATCGTGGTGGGGATCTTCGCCACCGTGATCGGCGTCGGATGGTACGTCAAGAGCCAGATGCTGGACTCGGGCGGCAGGCTCGCGCCGTCGATGGAGGCCTACGACGTCCGCCACTACGAGCTGGCGGTGAAGGTGGACCCGGCGGCGCAGCGCATCGAGGGCCGCAGCACGGTGACGGTCGATGCCGCGGCCCGCGTTGACGACTTCGAGATCCACCTCGACGATCGCCTCGAGGTCGGGGCCGTGAGGGTCGACGGTGTCCAGCGCCCCTTCCGCCACCGCCGTGGGGTCATCCGGGTCGAGCTCGAGAGCCCGTGGGCGCGCGGCGAACGGCACCGGGTGCGCATCGACTACGGCGGCGAGCCCAAGGTCGCGCTGCGCCCGCCCTGGATCGACGGTTTCGTGTGGTCCGAGACGCCGAGCGGCGAGCCGTGGATCGGGGTCACGGGCCAGGGCGACGGCGGCGACAACTGGTGGCCGTGCAAGGACCACCCGTCGGACGAGCCCGACGAGGGAATGGACATCGCACTCACGGTGCCGTCGGGCCTCGTCGGCTTGAGCAACGGACGGCGGGTCGGCGAGACCGACAACGGCGACGGCACGACGACCTCGCGCTGGCGGGTCTCCTACCCGATCAACAACTACCTGGTGACGGTCAACATCGCGCCCTACGTGCCGATCGAGGAGCGCTACCACGGCGTCGACGGCTCGCTCGACGAGGTGCTGACCTTCTGGTCGCTGCCCGAGTCGGTGGAGTCGGCGCGCCTGATGTGGCGCCAGATGCCGCGCATCCTCGAGGTGCTCGGACGGCGCTTCGGCGAGTACCCCTTCTTCGCCGACAAGTTCGCGGTGGCGCACGCGCCGTACTACGGGATGGAGCACCAGACCCTGGTCGCCTACGGCGCCCTCTTCACCGACAACAGCTACGGCTTCGACGAGCTGCTGCTGCACGAGGTCGCGCACGAGTGGTGGGGCAACAAGATCACGGTCCGTGACTGGGCGGACTTCTGGATCCAGGAAGGCTTCGCCACCTACGCCGAGGCGCTGTACGTGCTCGACACCCTCGGGGAGGACCAGTACCTCGACTACCTCGCCCGCCAGCGGCCGCGGATCCGCAATCACGAGCCCCTGGTCCGGGGCGAGGACCTCACATCGGCAGAGGCCTACTCGGGCGACATCTACTTCAAGGGCGCCTGGGTCCTCCACACCCTGCGCTGGCTGCTCGGCGACGAGGTCTTCTTCGAAGCCCTGTACCGCTTCGCCAACGACCCGGAGTACGCCTACGGGCTGGTGTCGAGCGGGGACTTCATCGACCTCGTGCAGGGGCTCGACTCGCGCGATCTCGGCTGGTTCTGGCGGCGCTACCTGTACCGGGCCGAGCTCCCTGCCTGGCGCGTGTCGCGGACGCTCGAAGGCGCGCTCGAGCGCGTCGAGGTGGCGTGGGACGACCCCGCCTTCGAGCTGCCGCTGCCGCTGTCCGTCGCCGGCGAGCCGCGCCGCCTCGAGATGCCCGGCGGCCGCGCCTCGTTCACCGTCGCGCCCGGCACCCCCGTCGAAATCGACCCTGACGGGCGCGTGCTCGCGGTCTCGGCGTCACATCGTTAGAACGTTCGAACGTTCAACGTTTGCACGTTTCCGCCCGCCCGCCCATTTCGGATTTCGGATTTCGGGTTTCGGATTTCCACCCTACCACCCGCTGAGCATGCAGCGGTGCAGGTTTACGGGGCGAACAGCCCCCAGGGCAGTGGCAGGAGCAGTGGCAGCTGCAGTGACCGGAGACAGTGGCAGAGACAGTGGCAGAGACAGTGTCCAGCGGGCCCATGAGCGCGGCCCCGCTCATCCCATCGGGTTGAGCAGCCGCCAGGTCATGGCGCGGACCTCGTCGAAGGTGGCCAGCACGGTCTCAGTGCCGGGTCCATCAACGACCCCGGCGTGAGCCAGCAGCCGGAGGTGGCTGTCCACCTCCCTGGCCGAGGCGTAGGCGATCCGCCAGAAATGCTGCCGGTCCCGTCCGGACCGGCCCTGCCCCTCGGCGAGGTTGGCCGGCACGGAGCTTGCCGAGCGGATCACCTGATCGGCGATCGACTTCAAGGGCGCCGGGACCCTCATCACGAGCTTGATGGCGGTGCCGGCGGCTTCCAGGGCTTTCGAGTGGGCAACGAGGTCGGTTGTCGTGAGGGCGTCGAGCATGGTCACCTCCGGGTCGTTCATGCCCTCTCCTCAATGCCGGTGGGGCAGCCGGAGTCAAGGGTGCTTCGCACCGGCCCCCGGGCCCGGCTTGCCCTTGACTCCGGCTGCCCCACCGGCTATCCCCAGAACTGAACGACCCGGAGGTGGCCATGCTGCGGTCGCGCCGCCGACTCATTGCCCCGGTCACTGCCCCGGACGCGGCCCTCTGACGCTGAAACTGTCACTGAAACTGCCACTGAGACTGCCACTGAGACTGTCACTGGCATCTGCCACTGTCACGGCACCTGAATCCGGCCACGGAAACGGAAACCGGCACGGGTCGTACCCGATGCCTCCATCCCATGCAATTCCGGACGAGCCGAACGTTCTAACGTTCTAACGTTCTAACGTGTAACGTCATGCCGGCTTCGCGCGCCTCGCGAACAGGACCACGAAGAGGCACAGCGCCACCAGGGCGATGCTGCCGACGATCTCGCCGGTCATACCCTCGAAGGCGTGGTCCGACAGCAGGTAGAGCGCCTCCTTGGCGGCGGTGGAGCCGGTGGTCTGCTTGACGATGGCTGCGCCGATGGCGTCGAAGGCGCCCATGATCGCACCGCCGGCGATGAGGCCGGAGGCGATCAGCACGCCGCGGTCGGTGCGGGCCTTGACCGCGTCGTCGTCGTCCGATGCGCGCCGGCGGGCCACCAGCCACGACAGGATGCCGCCGAGCAGGACCGGCGTGTTGAGCTCCATCGGCAGGTACATGCCGAGGGCGAAGGCGAGCGGCGGCACGCCCGTCATGCGCAGGATCAACGCGAGCAGGACGCCGAGCGCGAAGAGGTACCACTGCAGCGGCGCTGCCTGGGCGCCGAAGATGCCGACCAGGATCTCCTTCATGGCCGAGGCCTGCGGGGCCGGGATCGCCGCGGTGCCGAAGCCCTGGCCGGGGTCGGCCTGCGCCATCACCCACATCATGATCCCGCAGAAGATTGCCGCCACCGCGGTGCCGACGAACTTGAGGCCGAGCTGCCGGGCCGGGGTGGCGCCGATCCAGTGCCCGACCTTGAGGTCGGAGGCGAGCGCGCCCGAGGCGGCGAGGGCGGTGCACACCACCCCGCCGACCATCATGGTGACGAACATGCCGTTGCCGCCCGAGAGCCCGAGCTTGAGCATCACGAAGCCGGTGATGATGAGGGTGAGCATGGTCATGCCCGACACCGGGTTGGTGCCGACGATGGCGATGGCGCGGGCCGCCACCGGGGCGAAGAGGAAGGCGATGAGCATCACCAACCCGGTCGCCGCCGCCGCCGCGACGAGCGAGCCGCCGATGCCGATGCCGTACGAGAAGAAGAGGAACGCGGCGAGCGCGAAGACGACGAGCCCCGCAACGGTGAAGGTCCCGGAGAGCGAGCGATCGACCCTTGGCACCTCGGTCACCGCGCGCTCGTCCTGGTGGCTGAGGCCGACGATGTTGGCGCCGATCGAACGCACCATGGAGGGCAGCGAGCTCAGGATGCCGAGGATGCCCGCGCCGGCGATGCCGCCGACGCCGATGATCCGCACGTAGGAGCTGAAGACCTCGTTGATGCTCATCTCGGAGATCGGCACGCCGCCCGGGGGCAGAATGCCCGGCGCGTGCACGCCGATCGCGTGCACCAGCGGCACCAG
Organism: Chondromyces sp.; assembly: GCA_035466375.1. Lineage (GTDB taxonomy): Bacteria > Acidobacteriota > Thermoanaerobaculia > Thermoanaerobaculales > Sulfomarinibacteraceae > Sulfomarinibacter. The sequence continues at coordinate 862 of DATIVB010000231.1, read as the reverse complement.
CACGAAGTAGGAGAGGAAGGAGCCGGCGCAGATGATGGCGGCGTAGCGGATGCCGACGATGTAGCCGATGCCGAGGATGGCCGCGTTGTTGAGGATGCGCAGGGTCATGAACTGGCGCTCGAGCAGCTGGCCGAGGCCGATGGCGCGGAAGCTCAACATCTCGGCCCAGGCGTGGAAGGTCGTGGCGAGGCCGTCGAAGAGCGCGCCGATACCGGCCGCCAGGGCGAGGATCCGGGCCTGGCCGCCGACCCGTTCGCCGGAGAGCAGGATCTCGGTCGTCGCGGTGCCTTCGGGCCACGGCAGCTGGCCGTGCATCTCGACCATGAAGTGGTAGCGCAGCGGGATCAGGAAGAGGATCCCGAGGCAGCCGCCGAGGAAGGAGACGATGATCACCTGCAGCACGGTCGGCTGGGCGACGCCGGAGGCCGGGTCGGCGGCGAGCATGTAGAGCGCGGGAATGGTGAACACCGCGCCCGCCACCACGTGCGAGGAGTTGGCGCCGATCGACTGCACGATAACGTTCTCGAGGATCGTGCTGCGGCGCGCGAAGAGGGGCGAGATTCCGATGGCGAGGATGGCGATGGGGATCGCCGCCTCGATGCCCTGGCCGACGCGCAGCGCCAGGTACGCGGCGGCCATGGAGAAGAGCGCGCAGAACATCAGGCCCATGACCACCGAGCGCGTGGTCACCTCGGCGACGCCGGTCTCGTCGGGCACCACCGGTATGTAGCGCTCTCCCGGCTGCAGCGGGCGGCGGGCGTTGTCGGGCAGACCGGCGATCGTCTTCGGGGGGCTGGGCTCCATGGAATCACCTCGCAGGCGTTGTGCGGACGCCATAGTCTACATGGCCTCCACAAACCGT
>DATIVB010000230.1:0-4262 GCA_035466375.1 Chondromyces sp. | reverse complement strand
ACATGGCATGTGCGGTGCCGTGGAGCATTCGCGGATTTCTTGTAGGCGCACCCTTCAGGGTGCGCGAGGAGATCCTTGAAGCGTCCGTAGGCGGACCCTGGAGGGCCCGCCTACGACGGGAATCGCGGATCTTGCAGCAGGCGCACCTGCCACAGTTCCCCTGTCGCCTGCCCGGATCGGACCACCACATTCTCTCGAATGAGGGTGAGAAGTGGCAAGGCCTGCGCTCTCCGAGAGTGCGGGCCGCCGGGGCGGGACTCCGTGGCGAACGCTAGGGTTCGGCCCGGAGTCCCGACACGGCGGTCTCCGGCCGTCCGACGGCCGGAAACCTCGCCACCCCGCCGAAACCTCGCAGCTCGGGGTTGCGTCCTTGCGCGGAGGGAGGGGTGGACGGGCTTTGCGTCTTTGCGCCTTTGCGTTTTGGGTGGGTGGGCTTCTTGAATCCTTCGTGACTTGGTGTCTTCGTGTTTCTGGGTGGGTGGGCGGCTCTGTGCGCTCTCTGTGCGCTCTGTGCCTCCGTGGTTCAGCTGGGCGGGCGGGGGAAATTCGAAATTCGAAAACCGAAATCCGAAATTCGAAATCCACCGTCGCCCATCTCACGGGTTTCCGAACGAGCCGAACGTCCAAGGGTTCAAACGGCAATCCGAGGACGGGAACGAAAAAGCCCCCTCGCCGGGAGGGGGCATCGTGAGTGCGGGGAACCGATCTCAGCGGTATCCGAAGAGCATCGTGTAGACGATCAGCGCGATCAGGGTGAGACCGATGGTGAGGGCCGTGAAGCCGAAGATCCTCGCGACCCGCTCGAGCCTGGGGTTGGCCGGGCCGGTGATGCGCGCTTCGAGCTCCTCGGGCGTCGCGTTGGCGATGAACTCCTCGTACTCGGCCGGCTTGTCGTGCTTCAGCTCCTCGACCCCGACCCGGCCGGTGAAGATCACCGGATCCATGGGGAACTTATCGGGACGGAAGTGGGTGTTGAAGAAGTGAATAGTGAAAATGAAGGCGACCGCGAGCAGCGCCTCGTCGCTGTGGATGATCGTGGCGACGTTGATCGTCCACCCGGGGAAGATGATCGTGAACAGCTCGGGGAACCACAGCATCAGCCCGGTCGAGCCGATGACGAAGACGCCCCAGAAGACCGCGAAGTAGTCGAACTTCTCCCAATAGGTGTAGCGCCCGTAATGGGGCCGGGGGCCGCGGCCGAAGAACCACTTGATGGACTGCCAGACCTGTTTGACGTCGGTGAGGTTGAACATCAGTGAGTTGCGATCGAAGATGAAGCCGAACAGGCCCTTTCCGGTGCGGCGAATGCCGATCCAGGTCTGCCGCAGGTGGTAGATGAAGAGCCCCAGCAGCACCACCGCCCCGATGCGGTGCAGCAGGCCCATGGATTCGAAACCGCCGAGGAGCCGCGACAGCACCACCGCCCAGCCCATGTACGAGAACTTGAGGGCCATGCCGGTCAGCGCGAGGGTGAAGAAGCTGAGGATCATGACGACGTGCATGATCCGCTGGGTCGGAGTGAACCGGCGGTAGTAGCGGCCGCCGTCGCGACTCTTGTGGGCGATCCACTGCTCCTTGGTCCGCCACAACCGGTACAGCCAGGCCAGGGTGTGGAGGATCGCGAACGAAAGCGTGCCGACCAGCAGGATCGTCATGAACCAGAAGGAGTAGAAGAGGAAGGGGTACTTGTCCTTGTCGTGGTGGGTGGCGTGGGTCAGGTAGCCGGCGAACTGGCGGTGCGCCTTGGGGTGGCAGGTGGCGCAGGTCTGGACCCGGTTCCAGTGGCTGAGGGTCGAGTCCGGATTGTCGCTGGGCAGGATCTTGTGCGTGCCGTGGCAGTCGGAGCACTTGGCGGCGCCCTCCGAGCCGAGCTGCGTCACCTTGCCGTGGTATGTCTCGAAGAAGGTCTCGGCGTAGTCCTCGTGGCAGCGCCCGCACTGGTTCATCATCCGCATGCGGAAGCCCTGTGCGTCGATCCGGGTGATCTCGTGCGAGCTGTGGCAGCTCTCGCAGGTCGGCAGCTCCTCGTTCGTGACCACGTTGTCGGGCCAGTGGACGCTGGTGCGGAACTCCTCCTCGATCCCCTTGTGGCAGGTGCCGCAGGTGGCGGTGATCCGGGCCGGGTTGACCGAGGAGGCGGGGTTGTCCTCCGGCAGCGCGCTGTGCGCGGTGTGGCAGTCGATGCAGCTCGCCGACACCACCAGGCCGCTGCCCAGGAGACCGCGCCCGTGGGCGCTCTCGAGGTAGCTCGCGACGATGTCCCGTTCGTCCCCGAGCCGTTCGGCCGCCGAGCCGCCCGCGGCGTGGCACGTCCCGCAGAGCTCGGGCACGTTGCGGGCGTAGGTCGGGGAGATCGGCAGGCGGTGGCTCTGGGTCCGGTGCGAGCCTCCGTGACAGGTCGCGCAGGTCGGTGCGTCCGGGTCCCCCGTCGCCGCGAGCTCGCCGTGGCGGCTGAGATCGTGCTCCTGGACCTGCTGGGCGTGACAGATGCCGCAGTCCACCGGCGAGGAGATGGTCGCGCAGGGCCGCTCCGGATGGTTGGGGGTCACGTCGGTGTGACACTGCGCGCACGCGGTCTGGGCGTGCGCCGAGTAGCCGAAGGCCTCTTCGTCGATGGTCAGCGAAACCCGCTCACCGTCGCGGATCATGTGAATGTCGGGCCTGGTGTGGCACTCCAGGCAACGCCTCGAGCTCGCCTCCTGGGGCGAAGTCGAACGCCGCCGGATCTTGTGCGGCTGGTGGCACTCCACGCAGGAGGGGACCTTGTGCGGCTCCTCCTCCCACAGCCGGCCCTCCACCACCTTGACGTGCACTTCCTCGATCCGGGCGTGGCACTGCATGCAGGTCGTGGCGACGTTGTCCCGACTGATGGACGACGCGGGGTTGTTGTGGTCGAGAATGTTGTGCGCAGTGTGGCACGAGGTGCAGACCGCGCTGACGGTGAGGCCTTTCTGGAACAGCGCCTCGCCGTGGACCGACATCGAGAAGTTCTCGAGGATCCTGTCCTGTGGGATGTCGTGCTGCAGCGAAACCTCGGTACCCTCGCGGTGGCATCGACCACACAACATCGGGACGTTGATCACGTGGGTGGGCGAACCCTGGACTGTATGCGGCAGGATCGCGTGATGGTCGTGGCAGATGATGCAGTTGGGGGCTGCGGGATCGCCCTTGACCGCGGCGCGTCCGTGCAGCGAGGCGCGGTTCTGGGCCGCGACGTCCTGATGACACTCGCCGCATGCCGCGATCTGCTCCAGGGGCGCCACGGGGGCCGTGACCTGGTGACCCTCGTGACAGTCGACGCAGTTGGCCGCCGGGCGACCGGAGATGATCTTCGAGTGCGGGCTGCGCGCGAGGTCCCTCGGCGCCTGCGCGTGGCAGCGCGCGCAGAGGGTGTCGACGACCGACGGGTGCAGAACCGAGGCCGGGTCCGTGGACGAGCGGACGTCATGGGTTCCGTGACAGTTGGTGCAGGCCGCTGCCGGCGAGGCCGGGTCGGGAGCCCACTTGCGGTGCGGCCCGGCGGCCAGTTCCTCGGCGACGTCGTCGTGGCAGGTTGCGCAGTCGACGGCCTCGAGCTCGTCGGCGTGCGGGAGCTCGACGCCGTCGAGGTCGGCATGGCAGTCGATGCAGCTGAACTCCGCGTGCACCGAGGCCGCGTAGGCGGCGGGATCGACGAAAACCGAGACCTCTTTCCCGCCGCGCTCGCCCACCAGGTCGGGGTCCTCGTGGCACATGAGGCAGTCGTCGTTCGACTGAGCCGCCAGCGGCGCGACCAACAACATCGCCACAGCCACCGCCCACGCCGTGACACGGACCCGCGGCAACCAGCAGCAGCCAACGGTGCAACGGATTCCATCGGTCATCCTGGCGCCTCCACTCCCGGCCTCTCCGGGTCCGATGAACTGTATCTCCATGTGACGAAATGTTCAAGCTCACTTGAGATGGGTCAATTGAAATCGAGTTTCAGGATGAAACATGCTCCGCGATTCCGACTCCGTCCTACGAATCGACGAGTCTCTTGACATCGAACTTCTCTCAATTGAACCACCCTGCCGCGGGTGGTAGGATCGTCGTCTGCTCCGTACCGAGTTCTGAGATGGAGGAGGAAAGGCTGCCGTGGCGAACTCCCGTGATTCGAGGCGCAGGTACTTCGGTCGGCTCTTCAACTACGCCAACAACGGACTGACCATCGCCGGCGTCGTGCTGACGACGCTGTCGGGCTTGCTGATCGTGATCTTCCTGCTGGCCCAGATGTGGGGCGG
>DATIVB010000229.1:0-5331 GCA_035466375.1 Chondromyces sp. | reverse complement strand
GTTCAGAAGAAAGCCGTCGGCGTCTCCGCGAACGGTCGAATGCACGAGTGGACGCAGCCAGGAGGCTGGCCGATAATCGGCCGCGGAGGCGACCGCCATGTTCTGTCCGAACCGCGAGTGTCCCGACTTCATCTCCACCGGCAAGCCGGGCGAGTACCGCGAGGGCATCACGGTCTGCCCCTACTGTCACACCGAGCTCGTCGCCGAGGACCCGGGCCGGAGCCCCCGCCCGGAGGCGCCGGGCGCGGCCTCACGCGAGGCGCGGAGCTGGGGCCGCCACGAGCCGCCGGCGACCGAGGAGGACGCGCACGGTGAGCTCGAGCCGGTCTACGAGACCACGGACCCCTCCGAGGTGGCGGTGGTGCGGTCCTTCCTCGACGCGGAGGGGATCCCGCACGTGGTCGTGGGCGAGGAGCGCTTCGACGCCTTCCGCGGCAGCCTGTCGCCCTTCCGCTTCAACCCGCGCGCCGGGGTCGTCGCCTTCCTCGTTCCCGCGGAGTACGCCGAGATCGCGCGCGAGCTGCTCGCCGAGTACGACGCCGAGCCCGAGGAGCCCCGCTGACCGCCGATCCGGAGGCGGCACAGGCCCCGGCTCGGGGTACACTCGCCCGCGGAAGGAGGAGCTCCATGCGTGCTTTCGTCTCCCTGCTCTCCGCTCTCCTCATCGCTGCCACCGCAGCTGCCGAGGAACCCCTCAAGAGGTTGTCGCTGGAAGCGCTGTTCGAGGACGACGCACTCGCGCTCGAGCAGCTCAGCGGCGTGACCTGGCTGCCGGACGGCGAACAATTCATCTACTTCACCTCCAAGGGCAGGGAGCGGACCCTGTGGCGCGCCTCAACGGACGGCGGCGAAGCGGTCAGGCTGTCCGACTGGACCGCGGTCATGAAGGAGCTCGGAGAGCAGCGGAGTACCTACGAGAAGGCCGCCATGAGCGACCCCAACAGCTCCGCGTCGGGGCGCACCCGCCCGGTGCTGTCGCCCGACGGTGCGAGCCTCGTCGGCGGCCACGCGGGGGATCTCTACCTCTTCGACCTGAAGACCGGCACGGCGCGCTTTTTGACCGGCGACGCCGAGCAGGAGATCTTCCCCGCCTTCAGCCCGGACGGTTCGAGCCTCGGCTTCGTCAAGGACGGCGACATCTACCGGCTCGAGCTCGCGACCGGGGTCGTTCACCGGGTCACCAACCGCGGGGACAACCGCTACGAGCTCAACGGCGTCGCCGACTGGGTCTACGAGGAGGAGCTCGGCGTCGAGCGCGCGTACTGGTGGTCCCCCGACGGCGCCCGGATCGCGTTCCTGCAGTTCGACGAGCGCCCGGTGGGCGTCGTTCCGATCACCAGCGACTCCATGCCCTACCCCGAGCTCGAGGAGCAGCGGTACCCGAAGGCCGGGACCGCGAACCCGATCGTGCGCCTGGGGATCGTCGGCCGCGACGGCGGCGAGGCCCTGTGGCTCGACACCGGCGACGGAGAGCACTACCTCCCCCGCGCCGGCTGGACCCCGAACGGCGAGGTCTGGCTGCAGCGGCTCAACCGCGATCAGACGGTGCTCGAGCTGATGGTCGCCGACCCTTCAACCGGAGCGGTCCGCACCCTGGTCACCGACACCGACCCGGCCTGGATCGATCTCAGCGACGATTTGCACTTCTTAGCCGACGGCCGCTTCGTGTGGAGCTCTGAGCGCGACGGCTGGCGCCACCTCTCCCTCCACGCCGCGGACGGCTCACAGCTGCGCCGCCTGAGCTCGGGCGACTGGGAGGTCGAGGCCGTCGTCGGCGTCGACCGCGACGAAGAGGCGGTCTTCTTCACGGCCAACCGGGACGACCGCCGCCAGTACAACATCTACCGCGTCGAGCTCGCCACCGGCGAGCTGCGGCGCGTCGGAGCATCGCAGCACGGCGCGCACAGCGGCACGCTGTCCCCGGCCGGCACCCACCTGGTGGACGAGTGGTCGGCGCTCGACACGCCGCCCCGGGCCGACCTCCTCGACCGCGAAGGCACCTTGGTCGAGAGGGTCTGGGAGTCCGGCAGCGAGCTCGAAGGGTGGGACCTGTTGCCCATCGAACGCGTCCTCGTCACCACGCGCGACGGCACCGAGCTCGACGCGCTGCTCATCCGCCCTCGCGGCTTCGACCCGGAAAAGAAGTACCCCGTGCTGCAGTACGTCTACGGCGGTCCCCACTCGCAGCTCACCGCCGACCGCTGGGGCGGGTCGGTCCACCACACCTACCGCCTGCTCGCCGACATGGGGATGGCCGTTTTCCTGGTCGACAACCGCGGCACCGCCGGCCGCGGCCACGCCTTCGAGACCGCGGTCTTCCGGCGCCTCGGCCAGCTCGAGGTCGCCGACCAGGTGGATGCCGCGCGCTGGCTGCAGTCCCAGCCGTGGGTCGACCCCGCCCGCATCGGCGTCTACGGCGGCAGCTACGGCGGCTACATGACCCTGATGTGCCTCTTCACCGCGCCGGAGGTCTTCAGCGCCGGCATCGCCTACGCGCCGGTCACCGACTGGCGGCTGTACGACTCCATCTACACCGAGCGCTACATGGACACGCCGCAGGACAACCCCGAGGGCTACACGCAGGGGGCGCCGCTGACCCACGCCGCCAAGCTCGAAGGGGCGCTGCTGCTCGGCCACGGCAGCATGGACAACAACGTCCACTTCCAGAACACCCTGCAGCTGATCGGCGAGCTCGGCGAGGCCGACAAGGCCTTCGAGCTCGTGGTCTACCCGCGCACCCGGCACGGCGTGCGGCGTTCGAAGTTCGCGCTCCACTTCCACCGGCTCAAGACCGACTTTCTGGCCCGCCACCTTCTCGAGGTCCCGGGAGAGTAGGACGATGATTCTGTACTTCGAGGTGCACTCGTTCACCGACAACGTGTTCCACGGCAACCCGGCCGGGGTCTGCCCTCTCGACGAGTGGATCGACGACGCGCTGATGCAGAGGATCGCGGCCGAGAACAAGCTCTCGGAAACCGCCTTCTTCGTCCCCGAGGACGACGGCTACCGACTGCGCTGGTTCACGCCGGTCAGCGAGGTCGATCTCTGCGGCCACGCCACGCTGGCCAGCGCCTACGTGCTCTTCGAGCACTTCGAGTACGCGGGCGAGGCGCTGAAGTTCAGCACCCGGAGCGGCGACCTCACGGTGTGGCGAGAGGGCAGCGCCCTGGTGATGGACTTTCCGGCGCGGCCCGGAGAGCCGATCGAGGCTCCCGACCTGCTCGTCAGCGGCCTCGGGCGGGAGCCCGTCGAGGTCCTGCGGTCGCGCGACATCCTCGCCGTCTTCGACAGCGAGCACGCGGTCCGCAGCCTGCGCCCCGACTTCGAGGACCTCGAGGAGCTCGAATGCACCGGCATCATCGCCACCGCTCCCGGAGAGGACGTCGACTTCGTGTCGCGCTTCTTCGCGCCCCGGGAGGGCATCCCCGAGGACCCCGTGACCGGCTCCGCCCACTGCACGCTCGCGCCGTACTGGGCCGCGCGCCTCGGCAAGACCCAACTCTCGGCCCGACAGGTCTCGTCGCGCGGCGGCGAGCTCGCCTGCCGCCTCGTCGACGACCGCGTGCACATCGCCGGCCGCGCCGTCCTCTACCTCAAGGGCTTCATCGATCTGGGCTGACGCCGCACGAAGACGTCGAACGCCAGAACGTTCCAACGTTCAGACGTTGAACGTTTAAACGTTCCGCCCGCCCCTCCCGCCCCTCCGCCCGAGCGGGAGGGCGGGCGGAAATCCGAAATCCGAAATCCAACAAGGGTGGAACGAAAACCCCCGCCCGACCGGGCGGGGAAAGTTCCTAATTCCTAATTCCTAATTCCTAATTCCTAATTCATCAGAACCTGTACCGCAGCGTGGTCCTCAGGTTCCGTCCCGGCTCGGGCCGGTTGTTGTAGGGCTCGTTGTAGAGCTTGTCGCCGAGGTTCTCCAGCGACACCAGCACGCCGAGGCCGCAGGGGAAGTCGTAGCCGCCGCGCAGGTCGTAGACGGTGAAGCCCGTGGTCCCGGTCTCGAAGAAGGGATCGTCCTCGGGAAGCCGGGTCTGGCGGTCGAGGAAGCGCAGACCGGCTTCGGCCCACCAGTCGGCGCGCTGGTAGCGCACGCCGAGGACGACCTTGAGCGGCGGGATCGTCGGCAGCGGCTGGTTGGTGACGTTGTTGTCGCCCTCGATGTAGGCGATCGAACCGAAGGCCGTCCACCAGTCGGCGAAGAGGGTCTCGAGGTCGAATTCGACGCCCCAGATCGTGGCTTTGTCGATGTTCGCGAACTGTGCGAGCTCGACGCCGACGTTCGGGTCGAGCTCGCCGAGGAACTCGAGGGTGATGAAATCGGTGAGGTCGTTGTAGAACAGGTGCAGCCCTCCGCTGTAGCGGTCGTACCGCACCTTGGTCCCGATCTCGTAGTTCCACGAGCTCTCGGAATCGAGGTCGGGGTTCTGGAGGATGAAAGCCTCGCCGTTGGTGGCCAGCCCGGTGAACGAGCGCTCCTGGAGGTTCGGGGTGCGGAAGCCGCGGGCCACGAGCGCGCTCATGTTCACGTGGTCGGTCACGCTCCAGATCACGCCGAGATTGCCCGACACCGCCGAGTCCGTCACGTCGAAGGGCTCGCCGGGGTAGTCGGGGTCGTCCTCGCTGACGAAGTCGAAGGTGTCGCCGCGCAGGCCGAGCTGGAGTGTGATCGCCTCGCTGACGGCCCACCCGTCCTGGACGTAGGCGCCGAGGCCCCTCTGCTCGCTCTCGGGCACCGCCACCTCGGTGCTCGGCTGCAGGCAGAAGCCGCCGAAGCAGTCCTGGGACAGCGCGGTGTCCTCGACGTTGTCGTTGTAGAAGTCCAGCCCGAAGGTCAGGCTGTGCGCGCCGACGACGGTGAGCGACTGGGCGTTGAAGCCGATCGAGTCGATCTCGGACCGGGTGAAGCTGTCCGAGAAGAACCCCGGGAAATCGAACACGCTCGAGCTCTCCTTGTCGACGGCCTGGTAGTAGGTGCTGAGGGAGATGTCGTCGAGCCCCCACACCGGACCCGAGCTCCAGGAGACCCCGATCTTGTCGCGGTCGAAGTTGGGGAAGCTGAACTCGAGGCCCGCGGTCTCGAGCGAGAAACCCGGGAACCCCACGTCCTCGGTCCGCACGACCTCGGCGTCGACGCGCAGCACGCCCTGGCGGCCGGTGAGGAACTTGAGTCCGCCGTTGAAGTTGGTCTGCTCCATGCCGCTGTTGGGCACCGTGTTGTCGTCGCGCACGTACGGCGCGTACCTCGGATCGTCCTTGGCGCCATCCGCGGCCGTGTAATCGTCGACCTCCTCGACCGACCCACCTGCGTAGAAGGAAAAGCCGCTC
>DATIVB010000228.1:0-4035 GCA_035466375.1 Chondromyces sp. | reverse complement strand
CGACGCATGCTGATCAACGCCCAGCGCCCCGAAGAGGTGCGCATCGCCATCGTGACCGACGGCGTGCTCGACCAGTTCGAGATCGCCGCCACCGAGTCCGGACTGTGCCGCGGCAACATCTACCGCGGTATCGTCGCCAACGTCCAGCCGTCGCTCGACGCCGCCTTCGTCAACTTCGGGGTCGAGAAGGACGGTCTGCTGCGGGCCGACGACGTGGTCGCAGATGCCTACCAGAAGAAGCCGGACGGCGGCGGCAAGCACCCGCGGGTCGACCGCATCCTCGAGCGCAACCGCCCGATCCTGGTGCAGGTGGTGCGCGACGGCGTCGGCCACAAGGGCGCGCTGGTGACCACCAACATCAGCATCGCCGGCCGCTACCTGGTGCTGATGCCCTTCGACGACGTGCGCGGGGTCTCGCGCAAGGCCGAGGACGAGGACCGGCAGGCCGTCAAGGACCGCGTGGCGAAGCTGGAGCTGCCCGAAGGCTGTGGCGTGATCCTCCGCACCAACGCCCTCGACCAGCCGCAGAAGACCCTCAACCGCGACCTCAGCGCCCTGTTGCGGCTGTGGAAAAAAATCCGCACCGAGGCCGGCACCGGCAAGGGCCCGAAGCTCCTGTACAGCGACCAGGACCTCATCGTGCAGGCGCTGCGGGACTCTCTCGACAGCTCGATCTCCGAGGTCCTGGTGGACGACACGGACGCCTTCAACAAGGCGCAGAGCTACATGCGGACCTTCATGCCCCGATCGGGCAGCCGGCTGGTCCACTACACCGACCGCATGCCGCTGTTCAGCCGCTACGAGCTCGAGGAGCAGATCGACCGCATCTACCAGCGCCAGATCGGCCTTCCCTCGGGCGGCTCGATCGTCATCGACGGCACCGAGGCGCTGACCGCCATCGACGTCAACTCCGGCCGCGCGACGCGCGGCGCCAACCAGGAGGAGACCGCGTACAAGACCAACCTCGAGGCAGCGCGCGAGGTCGCCCGCCAGCTGCGCCTGCGCGACATCGGCGGTCTGATGGTGGTTGACTTCATCGACATGCGCTCGTCCAAGCACCAGCGGGCGGTGGAAAAGGCGATGCGTGACGCCATGAAGGACGACAAAGCCCGCTCCTCGGTGGGTCGGCTTTCCGACAACGGACTCCTCGAAATCAACCGCCAGCGCCTCAAGAAAGCCCTCCAGCTCCGCACCTACCGGCCCTGCCCGACATGCAGCGGCACCGGGAGCATCGCCAGCCCCGAGCTCGTCGCGCTGAACATCCTGCGCCGCATCGAGACCCGCGCCGTCACCGGCCAGCTCGGCGGGGTCCGCGTCGAGCTCCACCCGGAGCTCGCCGACGCGATCCAGAACGACCGCCGCCAGGAGCTCGCCGCGTTGGAACGTGAGTTCGACATCGAGGTGGAGATCATCGCCGCCGCGGGCCTGCACCGAGCCGAGGAGCGGATCGACTGGCGGCCGCGGGCCAAGACCGAGCCTCGGCCGACGGTACCGGCCGTCAGCGCGGCCGACATCGGAGAGGCCTTCGGGCAGCGCACCCAGGCTCAGGACAGTCACGAGCCGGAGGACAGCGACGAGAAGCCGGCCGCGAAGGAGCCCGACGCCGTCAACGACACGGCCCCCGACAAGCCCAAGCCTCGGCGCCGGCGCCGAGGCGGGCGCAAGCGCAAGAAGAGCGGCGGCGGCGACGACACGCCGGCGGCCAACGGCGGCGAGCCGCAACCATCAAAGCAGGCGGCAGCGCCCGCGAACGAAGACCACGAGGCCGCCGCAGCGCCGGGCAACGGCGACGACGAAGCCGCCCCGCCGGTCAAGAAGAAGCGCCGCCGCCCCCGCCGCTCGCGCAAGAAATCGGCTCAGACCGGCGAGCCCACCCCATCCAACGAGTCGTCTGATGCGTCACCGCCGGACGCGATCCAGCCGCAGAACGACGAACCAGACCCCTTCTCGTACTGACGACGAATTCTAAATTCTCAATTCTTAATTCTTAATTCCCACCCGCACCCCCGTGCCATGGGAGGGTGGAGGGTCATTAAGAATTTAGAATTAAAAATTGAGAATTACTTCTGGTCGACGTGGGGGAACACTTTCGCCTCGACGCCGAGCTCGTCGGCGATGAAGGCGAGCGCCTCGCGGAGGTCGGCGACCTCGAGCTTCGGCGGCACCCGCACCACCGCCGACATCGTGAACAGGGGGGTCCCGCTCATCGGCGCCGCCACCACCTCGGTGGTCATGGTCTCGACGTTGATGCCCTGCTCGGCGAGATAGCGCGAGACCTGGTGGATGATGCCCGGGTGGTCCGCCCCGAGGACGGTAATGGCGCAGGGGATCGCGGCCGACTCCTCGACGTCCTCGACCTCGCTGAGCCTGGTGTGGACGTCGTACCGGGCGTAGTGGACGTCCTCGAGAGCGGCGCGCAGGGCGTCGATCTCCTCCTCGGGCGCGGTGACGAACATCAGCATCGCGAAGTCGCCCCCGAGGCGCACCATCCGGCTCGACTCGACGTTGCCCTCATGGCGCAGGATCAAGGCCGATATCTCATCGACCACCCCGATCCGATCGCGGCCCGAGGCGGTGAGCACCAGTTGCTTACGCATCCACACCATCCCTTCCCCCGTGCGACGAGGGCACCCTTCCATGGTAACCCGAGGGGATGGCTCAGCGCGCCCGAAACGGGGCCGCTGCACGTTCCATGTTGTTTTATTGCTTCACTTATGTCTGATTCTGTCGGTTTTCGACCGGTTTCGCATCAAAAAAGGCGCGGCCGGGCCGCGCCTCGTCCCGTCGCGGTGTCGCTGCTCAGCGGGTGAGCAGCTTGATCGAGCCGCTGAAGCTGCTCAGCGAAATCGACGGGCCGCCCGGGCCGGTGTTGAATCGAAGCTCCTTCTCCGGCGTGTAGCGGCTGGTCTTCTGCGCCTCGGGGCCGATCTGATTGCTGATTGAGCCCGAGAAGGTCTCCAGGCTGAAGGAAGCCGCCGCGTCGGGATCGACCCGCAGCGTGATGGTGCCGCTCATGGTCTCCATGTCGATGTCACCGTGCGCGCCGGGCACTGCGTTACAGGTGATGTCGCCCGACACGGTCTCGAAGTCCCCGCCCGCCAGCGTGCCGCCCTCGATGAGGATCGAGCCGCTGACATTGCCCGCATCGAGGCGCCCCAGCGCGTTGCCCACCCGGATCGAGCCGCTCACCGAGGCCAGCTCGGCGCCGTCGGGCGCGGTGTCCACCGTCACCTTGCCGCTGACATTCTCGACCTCGAGCGTCGACGGCGCGTCGGCCACGACGATGGCGCCGCTCACCGACTCCAACTCGACGTCGCCGCGCATGCCCGAAACCGAGATGCCGGCGCTCACCGTCTCGACGCTCAGTCCGGCATTCCGCGGCACCCTGATGGTGAGGTCGGTCGTGTCCCTCTGGCGGCCGTGGAAGTCCTCGTCGTACTCGACCTCGATCGAGATACCGTCCTCGTCGTTCTGCACCTCGAGGTCCTCCACACCGTCGCCGAGCGTGCCGGAGATCTGCACCTCCGCCCCGTCCCAGCCCTCGATGGTCAAAGAGCCCGCGAGGCTCTCGACGGACACCTCGCCGCCCGCGGCCAGCGGATGGCTCTCGCTCACCGTGCGGCCCGCCGACGCCCAGCCGGCGACCGCCCAGACCAGCGCCGCGATCATCACTGTCTTCGTCCAACTCGTTTTCATCGTCCTCTCCTCCTATCCGCGTGTCCGTGGCTTCGCACGTTCGTTTTCAGACGGCGGACGGCAGCATCGCCGCCCGCTGCAGCAGGTCGACCTGTTGCCGGTACACCGCAATCAGCTGCCGCTGCAGCAGCTCGTTGCCGGGATCGCTGTCGAGAGCCAGGGCGATCCTGGCCATGGCTTCGTCAATGACCTCGAGGTTGTGCACCACCACCTCCAGGGTCTCCGGCGTCAGCTCGCCGGAGCGCCCCTGCAGCACCTCGAGAAGCTCCTGCCGCGTCGCCGCGTAGTCGTGCACGCCGAGCTGCTCGAACGACGCCAACACGACCTGCGAGGTCGTCG